>JBPYDW010000098.1:0-11591 GCA_051986335.1 Vulcanimicrobiaceae bacterium
GCCAGGTATTGGTCCATCAGCTCGAGCTCGCCGGAGTTGCGCAGAATCTCGACCTGCTGTCCACGCCAATCCTGTTTCCGGGAGCGAAAGACCGGCAGGCGGTGCTGTATTCGGTACGCGGCGTAGATGATCAGGCCGATCAGTAGCCAGGTGGGACCGGCGATGCGGCCGAGGATGTGCGTGCGCAGCGTGAACAGCAGGATGGCGAAAATTCCTACGAACCCAATCACGGCAACGATTGGGAATTCCGCGCGTTCGCCGCGCACGGTCATCGGAATGTTGAGCGGAATCTTGAACTTTCGCGGGGTGAGGGGATCGTAAAGGCGCAGTGCCATGAGCGCGATGAACACGAACGAGTAGCTGGTGGCGGCGCCGAACGCGTAGAGATCGGCGAGAAACTCCAGGCCGCTCTCCCCGTTGAACGAATGTGCGTAGAGCGCGGCCGCATTGGGATAGAGCGATGGGATGGCGGCAAAGGTCAACTCGAACAGGGCGACGCCGCTGAAGGTGAGCAGCGAAAATACCGGCGTGCGAAACTTTGGGTGCACGCGCTGAAAGACCGACGGCAACAGACGCTCGCTCGACATTGCGTAGGCGATGCGCGACGAGCCGAAGACGCCGGAGTTCGACGAGATGAGCAGCAGAATGGAGCCGAGGATCGGCACGTAGAGCGCCGCTAGTGCCCCGAAATAGGGAACCTCGCCGGCCAGCAGCGCAACCGCTTTGCCGTTGTTCTCGTTATTGCCCAGCCACTGCCACATCGGCTGCGCTCTCCCATGCGCGTCGGCAGGGATTGCATGCCACGGCTGCATGCCCAGCGCGAGGTTCGAGTACGCTAGCGCAAAGATCAAAATCGTTAGGATAAGCGCTATAGAAGTGCGCGGGATGATCGACGCAGGGCGCTGCGTCTCCTGAGCGGCCTGCGAGATCGATTCCAATCCCACGAACGACACGATCGCCAGCGAAATGCCCTTCATCAAGTTATCGCTCGATGGCCAATCTACGCGCATCGTGTGCAATAGCAAGTGTGGATCGAACGCGAACAGGAAGCCCAACGACAGAATTGCCGTTTCGCTAACGATGTCCATTGCGCTGACCGTGCCGTTGAAGGCGGTGGACTCCCGCACGCCGATGACGTTGAGCACGCACAGCGCCACGATGAACGAGCCGGCGAGTATGAAATGATTCCAAGGATGGTGGGTGGAGCTGAGCGCCGGTATCGGCTGGCTGAGATAGTCGACGCAGGTCCAGGCGAAGAGCGAGATATCGATGGTGAAGTCGAGCAGTATCGCCCAGCCGGCGATAAATCCGAAGATGTCGCCCAGACCCCGCGTCACGAAGTACTGTCCGCCGCCGGCGACCGGATAGGTAGCGGCTAGTTCGGTATAGGCCAGTCCGATGCAAACGTAGACGATGCCGGCGAACAGAAAGGCGACGTTGGAGGCGCCGGCGGCGGCGCCGAGCACGAGTCCCAGGCCGACGAAGATGTCGGCGCCGACGTCGGAATAGCCCCACGAGAACGAACCCCAGGGCGTGACGCTGCGGCGAAGCTCCGGCTTCCTTTGGTCAGGCATGCGGCCTTAGGAAGAATGTTTTAGGTATGCCCGACGGCGGTGCGTTCGAGCGCGTTGATGAGCGATTCGGCCTCTGCGTACTGATCGTTCAACTCCAACTGTTGGAAGATGCGCAGCGCGTCGTTCAAGCGCGTCACGCCGTCACGCAGTTCGGAACGTTCGCGCAAACCGTCAGAAGCCTTCTGTAGGAGCATCGTGCCGTACTTTAACGCGGCTTTGGCGTATTCGACGTCGCTACCGTCGGCACAGAGCTCGGTCAGGGCTTCGAGATAGGCTTCGCGAGCCTGTCGATAGTGCCGGCGGCGCGTAGCGATCATTCCGCGCAGCACCGCGTCCAGCGCGCGGCCGCGGTTGGGGCCCGAGACGAAATCGAACGCACCGGTTGGCGGCGTACTGCCCTGCGCTCTGGCGCTCGTTAGCGTCGCAGGATGCGCGCCCCCGAGCGGAGAGAGCAGGTAGTGCAGGTCGACGATGAGCTCGCCCGCGCTTTGATAGCGCGCCCGAGGGTCGCGTTCGATCGCGCGCACGATCACCCGCTCCAGCGGCTCGGGAATGTCTGCGTTGACCTCGCGCGGCGGCGGTGGAATGTCCTGCATGTGCGAGAAAATCGTGGCCACAAAGTCGTCGCGATCTTCTTGGAACGGCAGCACGCCGGTGAATGCCTCGTACATCATCACCCCGACCGCATAGAGGTCGGAGCGTGCGTCGCCGGGTTCCTCAAAAAACTGTTCGGGTGCAAGATACGCAACGGTACCGGCAACCTGCCCCGTTCGCGTCGTGAGCGGGACGTCGAGCGTCTTCTGCCACAACGCAAAATCGGTCAAACGCGCGGTAGTACCGTCGGCCGAGATCATGACGTTGGAGGGCTGCAGGTTGCGATGCACGATGCCGTGCTCGTGGGCGTACTCGAGCCCTTCGAGAATGTCGACCATGTAGCCGAGCACGCCGCGATACGAGAGCGGCGCACCGGCGAGATCGCGCAACGTTACGCCTTCGGCAAACTCCGAGGCAACGTAAGCTACGTCGTCGTCGATGCCGGCGTCGTAAAGCGCGACGATCTTGGGGTGTTGCAGGGTGGCGATGGTTCGCGCCTTTTCGAGCTGCAACTTCGCCGCATTTTCGCCGCGGGCGCGCAGAATCTTCAGGGCGACTTTGCGATCGTTGCGCAGGTCGCGCGCCCGGTACGTGACAGTGGCATTGCCGCTTCCGATGAGCTCGGCGACCGCGTAGCGCCCGCCGATCTGCTTGCCCAATTGCGATTCCACTAGCCGGCCGTCATCCGATCCCTTCTAGAAAGCGCCGCGATGAAGCGTCGTTTTCGGTCCGTCCAGCGCCACGACGTCGAAGCGAAGGCGCGCCTTCGGAGCAACGATCTGCGCGTAATCTGCTGCAAGCCGGCGCAACGTTAGCCGCTTTCGCCGATCGATTGCGTCGAGCGCGCGGCCAAAGGTGGTGGCGTTGCGAAACTTCACTTCAACGAAGACGAGCACGGCCCCGTCAAGGCAGATGAGATCGATCTCTCCGCCAGGCAAGCGCACGTTGCGCTGTACTATACGATAACCGCGCTGCGTCAAAAAATGCGCGGCGCGATCTTCGCCTTCGCGACCCTTTTCAGTAGCATTGCGTCTCATCGAAGCCGAAGAGCATCTGCGCGTCGCGGACGCGGACGAAACCCCGGCGATGATGGACGGAGGGTCCGTAGGAATTGAGGGCGGCGATATGCTGCGGCGTGGCGTAACCCTTGTGCTCGCCGAACCCATAGCGCGGGTCCTCGCAATCGAGCAGATCGAGAAGGTGGTCGCGATAAACCTTGGCGACGATCGACGCGGCGGCGACGCAGGCACAGCGAGCGTCGCCCTTGACGATCGGTTCTTGCGGGCCGTCGTATTGGCGCAGCCGTACGGCGTCGGTGATGAGGTATTCGGGCCGCGGTGAAAGCGCGGCGATGGCGCGCTCCATGGCCAGCACGCTGGCCCAATAGATATTGATGCGATCGATTTCAGCCACCGACGCTTCGCCGACGGCCCATGCCACCGCACGGTTCTTGATCTCGGCCGCCAGCTCGACGCGCAGCTCCGGCCGCACCTGTTTGGAATCGTTGAGTCCTCGCAGCAGCAGCGGCTCGCGCAGTATCACGCAGGCGGCAACGACCGGTCCGGCCAGCGGACCGCGACCGACTTCGTCGATCCCGCCGATGAGCGTGTAGCCGCGCGATCGCGCCGCGTTCTCGATGCGATGCAGGCGATGCAAACGCCGTCGCTCTCGTTCGTAGGCGTTGCGCGCCTTGCGTGCGCGGTCGTTCATGGATTCTCCAGCGTGATGCGGCCGAAGGCGCCGTCGTTAAAGGTGCGGATGTACGATTGAGCGGCGTTGTGCGAGTCGATGGTGCCCCCGCGTCGCACGAATCCGCGCGCGCGAGCGAACTCTTCTAAGTCGGGAGCATGCGCCCGCCCATCGCGTTCTTGCAGCCAGAGGTGGAAGCGATGCACGACTTCTTCGGGATCGTAACGCGCGCGAGGTACCGCCCCAACCAAGGCCAACTTCCATTGCGCGGTGGCGTTGGAGATCTTCGGCACCATGATTCCCGGCGTGTCCATCAGCTCGACGTCGTTCGCCATGCGAAACCATTGCAACCGGCGCGTGACTCCGGCGCGGTCTTCGGTCTTAGCGGCGGCGCGCCGCAGTAGGCCGTTGATGATGGATGACTTCCCGGAGTTAGGTAGACCGACAACAATGGCGCGAGCGTTCCGCGCGCCGCGCGCAAGACCTTCGATGGCAGCGTAGGCGCGCTTGACGCTGGGCTGGGCTCGGCCGTCGGTCGCCACGGCGGCGAGGCCGGCGGCGGCATAGTGCGCGATCCACGCTGCGGTCGCTTCAGGATTCGCCAGATCTTCGCGGTTGAGCACCAACACGTGGCCGCGGTTTCCGATCAGGGAGTCGAGCATCGGATTGCGTCCGCTGTGCGGAACGCGCGCGTCGACGACTTCGACGATGACGTCGGCGAGCTTGATCCGCTCGCCGATGTTTCGCATCGCGCGGACCATGTGGCCGGGATACCATTGGACCGCGTGGTCGAGATCTGCATCCACGCTAGGGCTGCCTACAGTGCGCCCGCACGTCCGGCCGGCCAGATAACGGCCTGCGCCTTTCCCATGATTTGATCGTACGGAACGAATCCCCAGAAGCGTGAGTCGATGGAGTCGACGCGGTTGTCGCCGAGCACGTAGAGGGAGTTCGGCGGCACCGTGACGGTCGGGAAAGATCGCGTGTCGTCGTACTGCACGTACGGCTCGGTTAACCGCTCGCCGTTGACGTATACGTTGCCGCGATCGATCCGGATGCGATCGCCGGGAACCCCGATGACCCGTTTGATGTACACTTCGTGTTGATCGACGTCGTGATGAAAGGCGATGACGTCACCGCGCGTGGGCTCGCCAAAGCGATACGCGATCGTGTCGATGAGGACGAACTCACCTGAGACGATTCCAGGCTTCATCGACAGTCCGGAGACTTGCGGGACGCGCATAAAAAAAGCCGCAATTAAAACGGCCAATACCGCAACCTGCAACGCGAGGCTTGCTACCGATCTCCAGCGCAACGGCCGAGTCACGGGCGTAATCCTTCTGCGCGAACGACGGTTGTCTTGCTTTCGGGTGTGGCGTCAGCCCCTTACAAGATGCGAGTTCGCGTTACCGGCCAGAAGATCAGGAACGCGCGACCGGTAAAGCCGGCCGGCTGCCCGGCGCGCACACCGCCGGAGAAACGGCCGCTGTCCTGAGCGAAGCCCCAGACGTGCGAATCGTCGGAGTTGTTGCGGTTATCGCCCATCATGAAAAAGCAGTGCGGCGGAATCCGGTTGGGTGCGACCCACTCCGACTTCGGCGGAATGTTTGCCTGGGTTGGATCGAGCGGGCGCATCACCCCGTCGCCGTCATCGACGTAGATGCCGTAATTCTTAATCTCTAAGTTGTAATCCGGTCGATCGTTAATGTAGGGTTCGTTTAGTGCGAGCCCGTTGCGATAGACCACGCCTTTCGAAACGCGCAGCGTGTCGCCGGGCGCGCCGATGATGCGTTTGATAAAATCGTCGTCGGAATCGACCGGAGGCGGGAAAACCACGATGTCTTCGTCGTGCGGTGCGTGGAAGCGATATTCGAACTTGTCGACCAGAAGAACGTCGTGGACGTCCAACGTCGGCACCATCGATGCCGACGGAATGTAGTAGGTGCGCGCAACGAACGTAATCAGCAAAAACGCGGCCAGGCCCGCGACGATGAACGGGTCCAAGTACTCGCGGGCGACGCGCGTGCTGCCGCCACGGGTGTTGGCGACGACGGGGCGCAAGCTGAGCACCACGCGGACGACGGCGATCAGCGCTACCAGGAGGAGAAGTTGTTGCGGCTTCACGGGCTAGGTAGTTCTTTCTCTATCAGTGCAGGATGCGCAGCCGATTGGGTGGCCAAAATATCAAAAACGCGTCGCCGTCAAACCCCGAGGCAACGTGTTGCGCTGCAAGCGGTCCGGCCACGAATGTACCGTGCAGTTGAGCGAAACCCCAGACGTGCGAATCGTCCGAATAACGCCGATTGTCTCCCAGCATGAAATAGAATCCCTTAGGGATGCGATCCGGAGCTTGCCAAAGCGAGCGAGGCGGAATGTTGGCTACGGTCGGGTCGAGAGCACGCATGACGCCGTCGCCGTTGTCGACGTCGATCGTGTAGTCGGCAATCTTGAGGTCGTAGGCCGGCGGTGCGTTCACGTAGGGCTCGCGCAGCGGATGCCCGTTGCGGTAAACGACGCCGTCGCGAATCGAAAGGGCGTCTCCCGGGACGCCGATGACGCGTTTGATGAACTCGTTCCCTCCCGAATCGATCGGCGGCGTGAACACGGCGATGTCGCCGTCGGCCGGCGGATGCAGTTTGTAGGCAAACTCGTTGACCAAAAGGACGTCGTTGAGCTGCAACGTGGGAAGCATCGATCCCGAGGGAATGAAGAACGTGCGAACGACGAACGTAATGAGAAAGAGCGCTGCCAGTCCGGCGACGATAAACGCATCGAGGTACTCGCGCACCACGACAAGGTTTGGCGCTCCACGCCCGTCGGCAGTGAACGGTTGCAGGCTGATGGCGATGCGCGCAACGGCAAGGAGGCCGATCAATCCCAGAAGTTCAAGCGGGGTCAGCTGCGGCCTCTGTGGTTACCGGCTAGCGAGCCGGCTTCTTTTCTTCAATGCGCGCAGCCTTACCAATCTTTTCGCTCAAGTAGTAGAGCCGGCTGCGCCGCACTTTTCCGCGCTTGCTGACCTCTATTCGCTCGACCCGCGGGCTATGAACGAGAAAGGTTTTTTCGACGCCGACGCCATGGGCTACGCGGCGCACCGTGAGAGACTCGTGGCTGCCGCCGCCCGAGTGTACGGTCACGACGCCTTCGAACATCTGCACGCGCTCTTTGCCGCCTTCGACCACCTTGGAATACACCTTGACGGTGTCGCCGGAACGAAACTCCGGGACGTTGGACTTGCGCTGCTCCGCATTGATGACATCGATGACGTTCATGACACTTCTCTTTTCGAATCCGCCGCTCCACGTCAAACACGCCGCCGGGCGGGGACCGGCGCAACTTCGGGATAATACCACGGCGCGCGCGAGAATCGCAAGCGCGTTTAACCGGAGTTGTTTTCGCCCACGTCCGGCCGGCGCGAACGCGTTCGCTCCCGCGATTGCTCGCGGCGCCACGCCGCTATCTTGGCATGGTCGCCTGAGAGCAGCACCGGCGGTACAGGGGCGCCGCGGAACACCGCCGGCCGGGTGTAGGCCGGGTAGTCGAGCAGGCCATCGGTCGTAAAGGACTCGCCTGCCAGTGATTCGGGGTTGATCGCCCCAGGGAGCAGGCGCGCGGTGGCGTCCATGATCGCCAGTGCCGGAATCTCACCGCCGGTCAGCACGAAGTCGCCGAGTGAATATTCTTGGGCGTCGTACAGCGCAGTGACCCGCTCGTCGATGCCTTCGTAGTGTCCGCAAATGACGATCAGACGATCCAGCGCTGAAAACCGCTGCGCATCGGCTTGTTCGAATGGCCGGCCGGCCGGACTCGTCAATGCGATCGCTCGCCGCTCGCCGGCCGGAGCGCTTTCGATGATCGCATCGAGCGTGCGCGCTACCGGTTCGATGCGAATGACCATTCCCGCTCCGCCGCCGTAGGGCAGGTCGTCGGCGCGTTCCGAGCCTTGGAGCGCGTCCAGGAGATGATGGTAGCGCACCTGGAGCCGTCCGGCTTCCACCGCGCGCCCGACGATCGACAGCCCAACGAACGGCGCGAAGACTTCGGGGAAGAGCGTGATGACGTCAATCGTGAACATTACCGCCGAGCATGTTCACCTTTCGACGGCGATTCGCTTGGTTTAGGCAAGACGATTCTCCCCGCACGCAAGCGCTGCGCGCGCTGGCGCGCGGCGACTTTGCGGGGGCAGAGGTTCAGCTGACGGCATTGCTCGAGGCGGAGGTGTCGCCGGCCGACCGTTCGCTGCTGCTCAACAAACGCGGCGTCGCCCGGGCCCAAAGCGGACGAAGGGCGGATGCGTTGGCCGACTTCGAAGCGGCGATTGCGGCAACGCCGCGGTACGCACCGGCGCTGACGAACGTCGGTAACCTGTTGCTCGAGGACGGCAAGGTTGACGACGCGATCGAACAATACCGGGCGGCCGTTCGCGCCGATGAAGACTATCCGCTGGCACATCGCAACCTCGGCGTCGCCTATCGGCGCGCCGGTAAGTTGGCGGAGTCGGTTCGCGAACTGCGCGCGGCGCAGCGTTTAGAAGGTGGTTTCTTTCGCCGTCGCCGCCGGTCTACTTGATGGTTGCGTCGGCGTTGGTGATCTCTTCGAGGTATTCGAAGAGCTCCGGGAGCGTAATCTTCTCAAGCGCCGTCTGCTGTTGCAGCCCGTCGCCGTCTTCGCCCTCGTCGCGGAGATAGCAACGCGACTCGACGCCGCTCTCGCTCTCGCTGATGAACGAGACGGCAAATCCTTTGCCGGGCATCTCGTCGTAGATTCGCATCGTCTGGGGATTGAGGATCTCCAGCGAGTGCGATTGATTGTGCGCGTCGAAGATCAAGATCGTCAAGTAATCGCGATTCGTCACCTCGATGGTGCCGACGACGAAGACGTTCTTGGCAGAGAAAAACTCGTGCCCACGCTTGCTGCGACTCGACACTTCGTAGAACACGCGGTGGGCTACAAAGCGGTTGAGGATCTTCCGCAGGGTCGCGAGCGACGCGAGTGTCTCCGTGCGGTTGCCCCGTGTGTAGATGATCTTCACGGCGGACCCTCCGACTTGCACGGGGCGGGAAGCCGCCCCTGCCGAACACCCGCTTCCCATGTTCTCGGTTCCCGACATCGCCATCATCGGCGCGCTCGCGTTGCTGCTCTTCGGTCCGGATCGGCTGCCCGGCATGATGCGCCAGGCCGGCCGCTTCATGCGCGAAGTGCAAAACACGTCGCAATCCTTTGTCGCCGAGATGGAGCGCGCCGCCGAGGTGCAAGAGCAAAAGACGAGTCCACGTGTCTACGAACCGCCCGAGCCGCGTGAGGACTCGCCGCCGCTCCCCGACGCTTCGCTGCGGCCGTCCTCGTCCGCGATACACGGTTCGGACGACTAAAAGAGCGGCGCAAATCGCGCCGCTCTCACAACTCGTGCAGGTAATGCCGAACGAAGCTTCTAGATGTTGAAGTTTTGGCGAATCTCGCTCAGCCGCTGCTGCAGCTGACCGCGCACTTGCGAGTTCAGACGCTCGCGTTGCTCGTCGGGAAGACGCCGATAGATCAGGTATCCGGCAGCTGAAAGCAGTCCACCCAGAACCCCTATCAGAAGAGCTTTCCCGGCCTCGCCACTTTCATCGTTCAAGTTATTCGGCCCCGAACCGAACGGCGAGCCGCTCCGTCCGCTGCCGTTGCCGGCCGACCATTGCTGTTCGGGCGGGGTCGCCCGGTAACTCTCAGACATTTTGCCTCCCTTGATGACCCGACCATCATACTCGAAATGGGCGCGTCTGGTTACGGTTCACGTTCAGTATGCGCGCTCACGTGTTCCGGATACTGCCTGGCCAGGGTCTCTATCGCCAGCTCGGCAGTCCGGACGATTGCAGCGACCGCGGCATCGTCACGGTCTGCTTCGGGCCAGCGCAGGCGAAGTTCCCCCGCGCGCTGCCGAACGTCGAGCTTGGTCTTGGCGTGGTCGGCCAGACCGAGCTGGGCGGCTTGGAGGATCGCCGATGCCGCAGCGCAGACGATGTCGTTGCCCGCATCTGCCCAGCCCGTGTGGCCCCTAGCGAAAACAGAGGACAGCCGATTGCGGCTGTCCCTGTAGAAGATGACGTCGAGCATGAGCGCTAGAGGCTGATCTTGGTGATCTTGACCTCGGCGTAGGGCTGCCGGTGGCCGTTCAGCTTGCGAACGCGCTTCTTCGGCTTATAGCGAAAGACCAGAATCTTCTTGCCCAGCCCGGTGCGAAGCACGGTGCCGCTGACCGTGGCGCCCTTGAGGGCGTCGGAGCCTACCTTGAGGTCTTTACCGTCGTGCGCCAGGACGACGCGGTCAAAGGTAACGTCGCTGCCGGCCTCTCTTTCGTGCAGATCGCAGGCGATGACGTCGCCCTCAGAAACGCGGTACTGCTTGCCGCCGGTCTCAATGATCGCGTACATAACCGAGAAACTTTAACAGGGCCGCTCGGGCGTGTCAACGCGTTTGCGCGCTGCGCCCGATCCCGGCGGGCTTGACATCGAAGCCCGAGGAAAGCTATTATCCAGACTAGTCTATAAAACAGAATAATCTGAGGAGCATCCTATGGAACCTACCGAGGCCCGCGATCACCTCGAGCTCGTCGACCGGGTTCTGGCCAAAGCCGACGCGCGCATCTTCACCCACGGAGAGTTCTTTGTTGCTTGGGGCGTCGTCGGCGTGGTAAGCGACATCAGTTGGCAACTGATCGCCGATCGGGTAGTGGACGCTCGCTGGTTGTGGCTCTTCGGCATCACGGTGGCCGCCGCGATCGCGTTCAGCATCATCCGCGGCCGTGCGCTGCGAGCTAGCAGCGATTACATGCCCCGTGCGCAGCAAGAATATCTCAACGTCCTGTGGCTTGCATTCGGCATCACCGCGATCGCGCAAATCGCCGCCTATCCGCTGTTCCCGCAATGGGCGTCGGCGGGGCTGTGGACGGTGGCCGGCGCAATTGCGACCGGTTACATCGGCCTGCACGGCGACCGCCGTGGACTGATTGCTGCATTCGTCTTGCTGGCATCGCTGGTGTGGGCGGCCTACGCGCAACATATCGCCGGCTATATTTTGGGCGGCGGCTTTGCGATCGGTTACATCGTTTTCGGCGTCGCATCCATGCTTTCGCACGATTGATCCGTGGACGAGATCCTGCTCTCCAAAATTCGGTTGTCGATCGTGGCAGAATTGCTCGATAGCGAGTGGGCTGCGTTTAGCGCGCTGGCGCATGCGGCCGATGCAACGGCGGGCAATCTGGGAGCGCATCTGCGCAAGCTGGTCGATGCGGGGTACGTCAAGGAAGAAAAGACGTTCGTCGGACGCCGGCCACAGTCGCGCTATCAACTGACCAAACGTGGGCGCGACGCATTCATCGCGCACGTCCGCGAGATGCAGTCACTGCTCGGTAACTCGGAGCCGCGTAGCGGCGCGCGTTGAGGGGAAGGACGTTACGTGGTGATGGCTGCGATTCTGAGCACCAGCCTGTCGCTCGCGCAGATCTCGGCGCCGCCGGCCCCATTACCGCAAGGTTGCGCGGCCGCGCCCGCACCGGTCGTTGGAACCATCTGCACGCCGACAGACCCCGGGCGGCATCCGGCGATGATTCTGCTGGGCGGTTCCGAGGGCGGCGATTCGATGCGTCGCAGCGCGCCGTTATTCGCTGCTCACGGTTACGTTGCGATGTCGGTCGCGTATTTTGGCGCCCCCGGCGTGCCGGCCGTGCTCGTCGACATTCCGGTAGAAATGATC
>JBPYDW010000099.1:0-3717 GCA_051986335.1 Vulcanimicrobiaceae bacterium
CGGGCGCACGATCCTGGTCGTCGGTACGGTTGAACCGCGCAAGAACTTGGAGTTGATCGTCCGCCTGCTGCCGGCGCTTCGCGACGCTCGCGTCGTGGCGGTTGGACCGCTGACGCCGTACGCGTCGGAGTGCGAACGCTTGGCGCGCGAGCTAGGTGTAGCGCGGCGGCTGGAGCTGCGCGGCTATGTCTCCCGCGCGCAGCTGCTCGAGCTCTATGCACGTTGCGCGGTCGTGGCCGTCCCCTCGCACTATGAGGGTTTCGGTTATGCCGCGGCGCAAGCGCTGTGCGCCGGCGCGCCGCTGGTGTGCGCCGACGGTAGCTCGCTACGGGAAGTGGTTGCCGGCGATGCGCCTGCGATCTCGCCCGACGATCTGCAGGCGTGGGGTGATGCGCTGCGCAACGGATTGAGCGGCGGATTGGACGCGCGGGCGCGCTCCGTGCGTGAGAGTGCGTGTGCGCGGCTGGGATGGGACGCGAGCGCCCGCAGGATGATCGCCATCTATCGCGACATCTTGAGCCAGCGCGGAGGTGCCCGTTCGTGAAGCCCGATCGCTTTGCCGTTAAGCCGTCCAGCAAGGTGCAACTGAGCGCGATCGATGCCGCGCAGACGCCGGGCTTCGAGTCCAAGGCGGAAGCAAATCGCAAACTGCAGTCCGATATCGAAACGCTTGCGTCGCTGCAGGATAAGCTGAGCGCTCAAGCCACACAGGGCGTGCTGATCGTGCTGCAGGGTATGGACACCGCCGGCAAGGACGGAGCGATCAAACACGTCATGAGCGGCGTGAATCCCGCCGGCGTGATGGTCTATGGGTTCAAGCAGCCGACGGCCGATGAGCTTCTCCACGATTACCTGTGGCGCACCACCAAAGTGGTTCCGCCGCGCGGGCGCATCGCCATCTTCAATCGTTCGTATTACGAGAACGTCATCGTCACGCGCGTACATCCCAATCTGCTCGGCGAGTTCGAAGCCAAGGCGAAGGAACAGGGCGACGATTTTTGGGAGCGGCGCTTCTCCGACGTCAACAACTTCGAGCGCTACCTGGTGCGCAATAACATCGAAGTCATCAAGTTCTTCTTGCACATCTCCAAAGCCGAGCAGAGGCAGCGGCTGCTTGAGCGGCTGGACGATCCTTCGAAGCAATGGAAGTTTTCAGCGTCCGACCTGCAAGAGCGCTCGTACTGGGGCGATTACGTGCATGCGTACGAACAGATGCTGGGTGCCACCAGCACCGCGTGGGCGCCATGGTACGTGATTCCGGCGGATCATAAATGGTATGCGCGGATGGCCGTGGCCGGTATCATCGTCGACGTTCTGCAAAATCTGCGGCCGTGCTATCCGAAGTTACCGCCGGGGATAAAGCACGAGCTCAAACGGGCCAAGACCGAAATCGAGAACGAATCGAGCAAATGACCGACCTGAATCCGCAGGCCAAGCAGATGGCCGACGAATCGATGGTGCGCAATCTCGACGCGCAGGCTCGCGCGATCTGGCCGCAAGAGGTGCAGTTCTTTCACCGCTACGTCCTCCCGGCCGAGGCGCGCATCCTGGATGCCGGCTGCGGTACCGGAGAGATAACCTCGCGGCTGGCCGAGTTTTTCCCCGGCGCTCGCGTGCTCGGAGTGGATATCGTCGACCCGCACCTCGCCGTCGCTCGTGCGCGCTACGCGTCGCTGGCAGCGCGCGTGACGTTCGAGCATCAGAGCATCTTTGAATTGCAGGCCGGCGACGATACCTTCGACTTGACGGTATGTCGTCACGTCTTGCACGCGATTCCGCACGCCGATCGGGCGATCGGCGAGCTCGTGCGCGTGACGCGCGCCGGGGGCTACCTCCACCTCATTCCCGAGGATTACGGGATGCTTCACTTTCAGCGGGCGCCGCTCGATCCGCGAGACTTTTGGCACGCCGTACCGGCAGCTTTTGGCGAGGCGACCGAAACGGATCTGTTCATCGGCCGCGACGCCTACACGATCCTGCACGATCACAAGTTGCGCGACATCGCGGTGGAGTACGCGGTCGTCGACACGGTGCGCACGCCGCGCGAAACGTTCGCGGCGATTTTACGTGCTTGGCGGGACGGATACTCGGAATCGATCGGCGAGCTAACGCCGATCTCACGCGAGGAATCGATCGCCTATTTCGACCGGATGATAGCCAACGTTGTTGACCCGCGCGGGTATGCGGTGTGGATGGTTCCGGTCGTTAGCGCGCGCGTGGCGGCTTCGCCATAGGGGGCGGTGCGTAACTCGGAAGCTTGCCGGCTACGGTTGGCGCGGACGCGTAGCGCACGCGACCGGCCAGCATGTCATTCCAGGCCTGCGTGATCGACGGTACCAAGGTGGGCAGGTAGTGCGTTCCGCCCTGCTCCTCGTAGAAACTCACCTGCATGCCGATGCCGGCTAAGTACGCAGCGGTCTCCTCACCGTATACGGTAGGAATATTGGTGTCGTCGGAGCCGGTCACGACGTAGATCGGCGTGTCGCGCAGGCGGTAGCGCACCAGAGCGGTCTCGCTATTGAGGATCGCGCCGGAAACGCACATGATCGCCGCCCAACGTTCGGCGTGCAGCGGGGCGATCTTGAAGACGGAAAACCCGCCCATCGAGTATCCCGCGAGGTAAACGTGCTGTTGCGAGATGCCGAAGGAGGAACGCACCTCCTCGGCAAGCTGGTAGACGTCGTCGGCCGCCGGGGAGGCGAAATCGTAGATGCCGCGCCCCCACGGTGCGACGACGACCGCGCCGGTCGCTTCGGCGAGATCGTGGAAATAGGGGACGCTGAGGATTTCCACTTCAGTTTGCGGACGGCCGTGCAAAAGTACGATCAGCGATTTGATATTTTTTGGGACGTAGAGGGCGTAGGGCTGCAGCGTGCCGTCGACTTTGGAGCGCATGAGGAACTCGTCCATTCCACGTGCGCTGGCCGGTGAAGCGACCGCGCCGTCGATCATCTCGCCGGCGAGCTTCGTATCGAGCGCGGTGATGGCCGCAATGCGCGCGGCCCACTGGGCCTGCGAATAGCCGGGCGGCATCTGCGCGCTGCCGGCGCGGACCGTGTCGATATCGTCGGCCAGCCGCGCCATCAAATCGGTGGTGCCGTCCTGGCCGGCATGCGCTTGAACGGCCGCGACGTGTGCCTGCAGCCCACTCAGCGCGGCGGTGAGCTGCGCCACCGATCCCTCCGCGCCCGGCGCGGCGCTTTCTGCGCGCGCAAGGGACGTTGCGACCGATGCCGCGATCGCAGCGGCCAGTGCGATTGCCGGCGGCGACGCGAGACGAAGAGCCATACCGTAGAATTAAGCGCCTGCGTCGTTAGCCCCGTGACAATTCTGCCTTCGGCATGTCAGTATTGTGCCATTGGTGCCTGCACGCAACGATCGTCGTCGAAGCATCGCAGCGCTGGTCGTGTTGACGGCGCTGTGGTTTGCCGCCGGCGCGCGTACGCCGGCGCAAGAACAACCCGTCGTCGCCGCCTACTACACGGGCAGTTTTCCGCCGAGCGAAATTCCGGCAGCGCTGTTGACCCACGTCATCTTTGCCTTCGGCCGCATGCGAGCCGGGACGTGCGCGCCGGCGCGGCCGCAGCGTGAGGAGATCCTCGCCGGCCTGCGCGCGCTGCGCGACGCCCATCCGAATCTGCGAGTGCTGGTTTCGCTTGGCGGATGGGGCGGCGACGCACCGTTTGTCGCGGCGGCCGGCAGCGCGCAAACACGCCG
>JBPYDW010000100.1:0-2875 GCA_051986335.1 Vulcanimicrobiaceae bacterium
GGTGGCTGGGAACAGTTCGTTTTGGAAAATCCGCCGCACGGAACGCAAGGGTTCCTCTTCATCGAGGATTGGCTCGTTCCGATGCCGATCCAGCGAGGCAGCTTGAGCGGCTGTCCGCCTAACAAAGGGTGGATCTTCGCTGGAATTGGGTGCTACCAAAATAGCCGCGCAGTTAGAACTCCGAACATTTCCATCAAGGATCTGAGCCAGGTGATCGAAATTGGCAAGGCGTCCCTGAGCGGCGACAACATCTACCTCTCCGTAGGCGGCACGGAATACGGCATGCGGAAAATTCAAGGCGACGGCATCGTCGATCTCGCTGCGCACTGGGACGGCGCAGAGTTCAACATTTTCGGTGACGCCGGCGGCGACATCGCGAACTTCAATCCGGGGTCGACGATCACCGTGAGCCTGCAGACGGACACCGGCCTGAAAACGAAACCGACGTGCCTGCCGGACAGCGGAACGACCGGTGAAACGAACAACCTCTTCTTCGTAAAGGCGCCGAAGAATCCGATGCGGTTGCCGTATCCCTCTATCGAGTTCACTATGAGCAGCAGCAACGCCGGCAATGCGTCGTGCGACGCGCTGAAAGGCACCTAGTCTTAGCACGGTCAGCTTTTGGTCATGCCGCGCGCAAGGCGGCACCGCCCCGAATTTCAAACCAAAGGGCCTCTGCGCTCTGTCACGAGAAAGGTTTGAAAAAATGCACGCACACCGTCTTTTGGGCGCCTTGGCGCTCGTTGCCGGGTCGGCCATGGCGGCGGGATGCTCTAGCGGCGGCCAGGTCGTTCCTCCCGGAGGTTCAGGAGCGGCGCCGTCGGGCGCGCGAGCGGGGTGGTTGTCTCCGCAGGCGACGACCGGTCAGCTCTTTGTTGGGGATCAAACGAATCAACGCGTCGCCATATTCTCTCAGCAGTCCGGCGCGCCCACGGGCCAAATCACCGACGCGATCTCAGGCCCCGATGGCCTGTACGTCGATTATAGGGGCACGCTCTACGTTTGCAATTTCGGCGCCGGAACGGTGACCGAGTATCCGAAGGGTCAAGTGACTCACTCAAAGACGCTGACGGGCACCATCGGTCCCAAGTACGTCGTCGCTGGGCGTGACGGCACCGTATACGTTTCCGACTTCGGCAACGGCTCGAAGAGCAACCTGTACGAATACGCCAACGGGAGCACGACGCCGACGACGACGATTCCGTTCGCTACGTATCCGGCCGGCGTCGCACTCGACACTCACAACAAACTCTATGTAGCGTACAACGATTCCACTAACATCGATATCGAAGTGCTGAAATTTACACCGGGATCGACCAAGGGGAAGAATCTCGGTATTCACCTCAAGTACGGCAACGCGGGCGGCCTAACGTTCGACAATAAAGGCGATCTGCTGCTCGACGATCAAAGCATGGCTGCCGTCGATGTCTTTCCGCGGGGAGCTGTCACGCCGTCGAAACAGATCACCGGCTTTAGTCTCGCCTACCAAATCGCGCTCAACCATAAGGACACGCATCTTTTTGTGAGCGACCCGTTCGGCCCGTCGGTTGCGGAGGTCGCGTACCCCTCTGGAAAGCCCATTCGATCCTTCTCGAGCGGTCTAGCGGGAGCGTTCGGAGTTGCCACGAGTCCGGACAGTCCGTACTAAGCGACCATCGCAGTTCGTCGAGCTGGCGCGGCTCTTGCGGCAGCTCGACGATCCGGAATCCGTGCGCCACAGCCCGCTGGTGCACGGTGCGTTCGCCAGACCGCGGGCGGCAAATGCAGCCGCCGACGAAAACGTGACGCTGCTGCGAATCCGCGCCGCGGTGCTGTCGGCAGTAGCAACGCTCGATACGGACCTCAGTGCGCGCAACGTGCACTTCGCGCGGCAGCGAGCGATTATCACCCGCTGCGACTTGCGCGGAGAAAAGCACGCTGCGGTGGCGGCCGATCTCGGCGTCTCGCTGCGCGAGTTTTATCGCGAGCGGCGCCGCGCGTTTGAGCGGCTGCTGGCCAACCTAGAGTCGAACTTGCGCGAATCGCAACAGCCGGTGCGCGCGTTGCCGACTCGCTTCGAGCTCGATCTCGATCGCGTCGCGAACTTTCGGTTGGTAGGGGCGTTCGGCGCGGCATTCGCGCTGCTCGAACGCATCGCGAGCGAGGCGACCGATCCGAGCGACGGCGTGCGAGCCTGGTGCTACGGCGTCGAAATCGCGAGCGACATCGGCGATAACGAGCGCGCTCGGCAATTGTTTGCACGAGCGCTGCAGCACGCTCGCGGAACGGCCGACGAAATGGAGCCGATCGGCGAGGTTAATCTGCAGATGGCGTCCGCGTATGTAGCCTGGAACGCGGGCAGCGATTTGGCCGGCGCTAGCCTGCACCTCGAGCGGGCCGCGCAGGCCGCTGAACAGTTACCGCCCACGACCGAACGCGATCACGTCAGGGCGGCCGCCGGCGCGCTCTTCCATCGCGCGGAGTTGTCGTGTCTGCAGGGCAATCCGGCGGCGGCGCTTCACACGCTCGGCCACGCGCGGAGGCTGCTCGACCGATTGCCGCACAAACCCAACGAGCTGCTCGGCCGGCTCTTTCTCGAGCTCAGCGTCGTTCACGCGCTGGTGGTTGGCAGTATGCCGCGTGCGGTCGAGTATGCGCTCGAAGCGCTGGAGGTCTTCGAATGCGAGCGCAACGCCGAAGGCGTCGCGGTCGCAAGCGGTCTCTTGTGCGTTGCCTTGACACAATGTGGCGAGTTCGAACCAGCATTGGCACTCGGGACGATGGCGCTCGAGACGGCACGCACCGCCGCAAATCCGAAGGTGATTGCGGACAGCGCGCTTGTGCTTGCGCAGGCCCACGCGCTTGGCGGAGATCCTCAGATCAGTTTGACCCTGGC
>JBPYDW010000101.1:0-3493 GCA_051986335.1 Vulcanimicrobiaceae bacterium
CGGGCGATCGGCCGCAAGCGGGCACTGGAAATGTTACTCACCGGCAAGCCTATCACCGCGCGAACGGCAGCCGATTGGGGGTTAATCAACGCCGTCGTCGACCGTTCGGCGCTCGAAGGTGCAACGATTGCCTTCGCCAGACAGATTATCGAGGCGAGTCCTTCAGTCTTAGGAATCGGAAAAGCCGCCTTTTATGACACGATAGATCGGCCGCAATCCGAAGCCTACGCGCGCGCGTTGGAAGTGATGTCGAAGAATGCGCTGGATGCCAACGCGCAAGAGGGGATCGCTGCATTCTTGGAACGGCGCGAGCCGCACTTCCCTTCTTAGAACGCGACGAAGGGCGCGCGCGAGCTCTGCCGAAAAGGCGGCGAACCGCTTCGCCGCATCGTGGGCAGCGCGAACGGCCCGGCTCCAGTGCCGCGGGAATTAAAAGGACGTCGCCCACACCCGGTATGCGGGCAACCGCATACGCGACGGCAGGAGGCTCGCTAACGGCGGGCCTTCCTGTTTTTTCATAGAAACTGGGCTCCCCGTGAAGCTCGTATCGCCGCAGACGCGCTATGCCGCGTTCGTCCTCATCGTTGCCTTGCTCGCTTCTCTCGTCGTCGCCGCTTTTCGGTTCTCTATCGAGCGCCATTCGCGGCACGTCGAGATTGCGATGGACTACAACGAGTTCAATCAATTCGCGCGCGCCAACAACTACAATCAGGTGAGCCTCCTGATCGCCTTGCGCCGCGCCGGCCTCACGTCGTTGGCGCTCTCCGAGGAACTCGGCGCGGACCTTCCCGGCTCCGACCACGCCAGCGTGCTTTCCGGCAGTCAGCTCACCGCGGCCGCAGCGTTGTCGCCGATCGCCAATCCCACCCTGGCCGCACTGGTGCGTGCCGGAGAAGCGCGTGCCGATACGCTGTACATCACGGTGAACGATCCGGCAACGTACGCACGCTACCTGACGATGCTTCCCTTGCACTTCGGCCACGGCGCGATACGTATCATCCACCACACGCGTCCTTGGATCATCGCGGTGCGCACCCAACTGACCTACTTCGGGTCGGTGTCGCTTGGAATTCCGGTCGAGCAACTCGCGCTGGCCCGCCGGCTCGGGCTAGAGATCATCCCACGCATGCAAAACGATGAGAGTTACGGTCCAGAGCAACTTGGGGTGTTAGTGAGGACCTTGCACGGCGATCGCCGCATCTCGGATTGGGTTTTTTTCGGGTTGCAGAATCAAGCGCTGGGTTATCCCGACCACGTCAAGGACTTGGCTGAGCTCTTTAAAGCCCATCACTACACGTTCGGGGCGATCGAGATCTACGACGACAGCCAGCTGCAGAAGGGTAGCGACGAGTTCGCCAAGCTGATCCCGGGACAAACCGTTCGCGTACTGGCGATCGCCAGGACCGAGTTGGACAAGCTGACCTTTGATGAAGTGCTGTCGCGCTACGTCCTCGGCGTGCGCGAACGGAACATTCGCGTGGTATACCTGCGCCCATACATCCATTTGCAGAATGGGCAGAACCTCGCCCACACCAATATCGCCCTCGTCAATGCAATTGCCGAACAGATTTCCGATAACGGCTTTCTGTTAGGACGAGCTTCGCCGATTCCGCTCTATCGCGGAAACAACACGATCTTAGTTGGGCTGGCCTGCCTTTCGGTGCCGTCGATATTCGTGCTGCTGCTCGGCGCCTTCGGTTGGTACCGGCCGTGGCTGGCGATTGCGGCCTACGCCTTGACGGTCGCGTTTTACCTCGCCGGCGTCCTCTGGCACCACGACATGTTCGTGCGCTCGGTCCTGGCGTTGCCCGCGGCGCTCCTTTTTGCAGCAGCGGCCTTCCTGGTGCTGGAGCCCGCCTTTTCCGAAGAGCCGGCTGCATCGCCGGGGCAGCAGATAGTGCGCAGCTTGAAGTGGACGCTGCTCGTGACCGGCGTCGCGCTGTTGGGTGCCCTCGCGGTTGTCGGAATAATGAGCTCGCCGCTGGCGATGGAAGAGATCGAACGGGTCCGTGGCATCAAGCTGATCTTGGCGCTGCCGCCGCTGATTGCCCTCGCTATCTACATTTTCAGCGGACGCTATAACACCAGGGAATCGGCAGACGAAGTATTGACCGCGCCGGTGCGCGCGTATCAACTGATCGTGTTGGCCGTCGTCGCGGCGGCGGGGACGCTGCTGCTGATACGCAGCGGCAATCAGAGCGACGTCGCTGCCTCGTCGTTCGAGTTGAGCATCCGACACGGGCTCACCCAGCTACTCAACGTCCGGCCGCGGTTCAAGGAGTTTTTGGTCGGCGTTCCGTTCCTGATGCTTGCCCCCGCGTTGCTGCCGGCGCACCGTCGTGCAGTCGGATGGTTGTTGGCGTTGGGAATCGGCGTCGGCATCGGCGACGTCATCGACACGTTCTCGCATCTGCACACAGCACTCGGGGTGTCGCTGCTGCGAATCTTTAACGACGTCGTTGTCGGCGCGCTCATCGGTATCGTGGCGATTCTCATCTATCGCGCCGCCGTGCGGCGATTTGCCGCCGGAAGCTGAGGCGCCGGCGTGCGCCTGCTGCTCTCCGGTTACTACGGCTTCGGCAACCTCGGTGACGAGGCGCTGCTCGACGTGATCGTCTCGCAAGTTCGGAGCCGCTTTCCGTACATCGAGATCGACGTGCTGTCGGCCAAACCGGACGAGACGGCGGCGCGGCTGCGCGTTGACGCAACGTCGCGCTGGAACGCGCGCGACGTACGCGCGGCGATCGCTCGGGCGAACGTCGTTCTCTCCGGCGGCGGCGGCCTGCTGCAAAATGCGACGAGCCTGCGCAGCCTGCTCTACTACGTCGGCATCGTGCACCAGGCCATCAAGGCGAAGCGGGCAACGATGATCTTTGCACAATCCATCGGCCCGCTCGACGTATTCGGGCGCTTTATCGTGCGCGAAGGCTGCAAGGGCGTCCGCCATGCGACGGTTCGCGACGCGCGTTCGCGCGCGCTTCTGGCATCGCTGCTGCCGAACACGCAGGTCGAGCAGACCGCCGATCCGGTCTTCTTGTACGACGCGCCGGAAGCCGACGTCGATCTCGCCGCCGAGGGTTTGGGCGGCGAACCGTACGCCATCGTCAGCGTGCGCAAAGTCGCCAACCTGAAGGACGGTGTCGAGACGATAGCCCGCGCGGCCGATCGCCTCTACGCGAAACATGGGGTTCGGGTGGCTTTCTTGCCGATCGGTGGAGTCGGCGACGCCGAAGTCTCCACGACGATCATCCGGAGATGCAGAAGCGCGCCGCTGCTCTTACCCGATTGTCCGCTGCCACGTGCCGCAGCGATACTGCGAAGCGCTCGGGCCGTAATCGGCATGCGGCTGCACGCGCTCATCCTCGCGGCGAGCTATGGCGTGCCATTCCTGTCGATTCCGTACGATCCCAAGGTGCAATCGCTGTGCGACGACCTGGCTTATCCGTTGCCGCCGCTGTGGACCCCGGGCAGTGCGCCGCCGGCTCCGGCCGAC
>JBPYDW010000102.1:0-5985 GCA_051986335.1 Vulcanimicrobiaceae bacterium
GGGATGGAGTCGACCTGCTCAAAGTCGACGCCGAGGGCTACGACCTGCAGGTGCTTCGCGGTGCAGCGCGTTCGCTTTCAACGCGCTCGATCAACGTCGTGCAGTTTGAGTACAATCGAGCTTGGCAGCTCGCCGGCGACACGTTACGGGCAGCCTACAAGCTTCTCGAGCCGAAGGGCTACCGGATTTTCGTCCTCAAGCGCGATGGCCTCTACGCTCTCGATTACGAGCGCTACGAGGAGTACTTCGAGTACACCAACTTCGTCGCGATCGCGCCTCAACGCCTCCGCCTATTTGACAGCCGTTTTCGGGGAAAAATTTAAGGGCGCGGTTGCCGGCGCCCGATGTTGCGGCGGTCCTTCGACGACGCACATGGATGTGCTAGTGCCGCCGCAGCACAGGATGTGCGAGAGGCGGCCTGCGTTCGCTACGCTCGCGCTCAGGATGACAACGCTAATGCGCGCGCTGAATGGCCAGTTGCAGCGACGGGACGTCGATTTCGTCGGGAATCAGTGTCGCAGGGTCGTACCATTCGGTCACCGTTAGCGGCTGATGAAACGTGATGCCAACGTCGGCGGCGGGCACGCTCGAGGGGCGCGGCGACGAAACCGACGCATCCGGAACGATCCTCGAAGCTTGTCCGTAAACCGGAATGATCAGCGTCGACGGCGCGTTATTCCATGCGGCCAACTGAGCCGGAAGCGCGATGTATCCGGCTAGCAGCGCACCGTCGACGACCACGTAATGCGTCGTCCCGTCGAGCAGGTTGAACGTTTGGTTCCCGCCGATGCCGGTGAGCGTTGCGGTCGGTCCGTTAAACGCCAGCGCCGACTGCGCCGAGACGCTGCTGCCGGAGATGTTGGCCACGTACGCCGATGGGCTCAAGTCCGCACTCGCCAGCGTCAGCGTCGCTTTCGCAGTTCCGGTCTCGCCCGAAACGGCTCCGCTGCCGTTCTCGGCAATGGTTATGGCGGTGCCGGTGTGTGAGACGGTCACGGCCGTATGACCGAAGACCGCACCGTTGTGCAAGCCCGCATACTCATAGCTGCCATCGGCGGGCGCGCGTACGGCCGGCGTTCCTGCGGCGATCAATGTCGCAAGAGCGATCGGTAACATCAGTGCGTCACCTGGCCAACGCGGTCTCCGACGGCGGCGAGCAAGGCGTCAATTTCATCTTCGGTATTATACCCGTGCGGAGAGACGCGAATGCCGTTGCCGCGCCAGGTCGTCACGATCTTCTCCTGGTGCTGGATGTCGCGGCCCAGCGCGATCATGTCGACGCCTGGAAACGCGAACGTGACGATCCCGGAAGCGTGGCCTTCGCTGCGGACCGCATTGCAACTTGCGCCCAGCCGTTGCAGTCCTTCGCACAATCGATCGGTGAGCGCGATGACGTGCGCAGCAATGGCCTGCCGTGGCGCGGTGCATAGAACGTCGATCGAGGTTGCCAGCGAAAGCGCGCCGACGAAGTTCAGCGTGCCCCCTTCGAACCGCGACGCGTCGGCCAAGAGCGGCTGGTCGTAGTTCAAGAATCCCCACATGTCGACTTGCGAGCGCCATCCCGGGGCGGCAACCTTCAACCGGTCGAGCAGCGATCTGCGCAGGTAGAGGAAGCCGATGCCCTGCAGGGCCATGAGCCACTTCTGGCCGCCGGCGTAGACGGCGTCCACACCGTTCTCGCGCACGTCGAGCGGAAACGCGCCCAGACCCTGGATGGCATCGACTACCAGCAGCGCTCCGCCCGCGTGGGCGACCTCGGCGAGCGCGGCCAAGTCGTGGCGATACCCGTCCTCAAAGCCGACCCAGGAGACGCTGACCAGGCGCGTACGCGGCGTCAGCACGCTTTGCAGCCGGTCGGGCGTCAGCGGCCCGTGTACGGCTGTATCGAACAGGCGCACGTTGACCCCGCGATCGCGCAACGCCAGCCATGGGAGGGCGTTTGCCGGAAACTCGTTGTTGCTAAAGACGATCTCATCGCCCGGCTGCCAGTCGAGGCCCGCGCCGATCGCATTTGCGCCGTCACCGGTGTTGCGCAAGAACGCGATTTCGCTTGCGTCGGCGCCGATAAACTCGGCCACGCGCTGCCGGTAGCTGGGCATGCGCAGATCGTAGGGAAAAACACCGACGATGCCGGCGTCGGCCTGCGAATGCACGAACGTTTCGATCGCCCGAACCGTCGCGTGCGGAAGCACGCCGGCGGCAGCGTGGTTGAGATACGCGTAATACTCGGTTACTGAAAAATCGGACCGGGATAACGGCGGGGTCGAAGTCACCGCCCTGCCATTCAGGCCACTCCGACCATGTCCTTTGTGTGCCAGGCGATGTTGTTGGCACGATCGCCGACGCGCTCCAGACCCGCGAGCACGAAAAGATACCTAGTTCCGGCCGGAACCATTTCGCGATCGTCCTGCATCTCAGTTTCGAGCAGCTTCATGCTGCGCTTGTACAACGTGTCGATGTCGTCGTCGCGTTCGATCACCTGATCGGCGAGCGTTGCGTCGCGCTCGGTATAAGCGCGCATCGCATCGATCAGCAGGGCGTGTGCGAGTCCGGCGATCCGATCGATCTCTACCTTCTGCGGACGAATCGGTATGTCGGAAAGCTTGATCGCATTTTTGGCGATATCCACCGCGTAGTCGCCGATGCGCTCCAAGTCGGTGGCGATTTCCAGCATCGCTGCAACTTCGCGCAGCTCTCCCGCTACCGGTTGCTGTCGCCAAATGAGCTCGATGCACGCCGCCTCAACTCGTCGCCGCAGATCGTCGATCGCATCGTCCCCGGCGATAACGCGTGCTCCAGCGGCTGCATCGCGACGATCGAGCGCTTCGACCGCCACGCGGATCGCATCGCCGACGAGCGCTCCCAAGCGCACGACGTCCAACCGCGTTGCTTCCAGAGCTTCATGATAGGCCGTGCGCACCTTTGCGAGTTCCTCCTAAGCGATGCCAGGCGGCCGGGGCGCCGCCAATCTCAATGCAAGTATACGGGAAAGGTAGGTTCCCTGCAACGCAACGAATGGACCTGCGCTTCCTCGTTCAGCAATCAATGAAAGGTTAGACCTCGTGCCAGACATACGAACGGTGGGCGTTTGCGGTGCCGGTTTGATGGGCAACGGCATCGCACAAACGTGCGCTTCGGCCGGCCTCAACGTCGTCCTCATGGAAGTCGCGGAAGCCGCGCTGCAAAAGGGAATGAGCGCCATTGCAAAATCGTTGGATAAGTTTGTGGAGAAAGGTAAACTCTCCGCCGACGATCGTGCAGCAACGCTCGCGCGAATAAAACAAACAACCGACGTTAAGGACCTTAAGGTTTGCGATCTCGTCATCGAAGCGATCGTAGAGAACGCCGAACTCAAAGTTAAACTCTTTAAGGAACTCGATGAGGTACTCGGGCAGAACGCGATCGTCTGTACGAACACGTCCAGCTTGTGCGTGATCCAACTGGCAGCGGCGACGAAGCGCCCGGACAAAGTGGCCGGCTTGCACTTCTTCAATCCAGTGCCGGTGATGAAGCTAGTGGAGATCGTTCGCACGATTGCGACCTCACAGGCTACGATAGATAGCCTTTTCGCTTTCGCGAGGACGTTGGGGAAAGAACCGATTCTCGCGCAAGACACGCCGGGCTTCGTCGTCAATCGTCTGCTGGTCCCTTACCTGTTGTATGCGATTCGGGTCTACGAACAGGGGCTAGCGAGCAAAGAAGACATCGACAAAGGAATGAAGCTCGGCTGCGGATATCCGATGGGTCCGTTCGAGCTCCTCGACTTTGTCGGTTTGGATACGACGTACTACATCGCGCAAATCATGTTCGATGAGTTCAAGGATCCGATGATGGCACCGCCGCCGCTGCTCAAGCGTATGGTGCTAGCCGGGCGTTTCGGCCGTAAGGCGGGGAAGGGCTTCTACGACTATGCCTAACGGAACGTTCGAACACATCATCGTCGAAAGCGACGGATCGGTAGCAACGATAACGTTGAACCGCCCGCAGGTGCTCAACGCGCTCAGCGCACCGTTGCTCGGCGAGTTGTCGCTTGCGCTGGAAGAGCTCGATCAACAGCTTGAAGTGCGCGCAATTGTGGTAACCGGTGCGGGCGACAAGGCCTTCGCCGCCGGCGCTGATATCGGCGAGTTGAACGCGTTGAATTCGGCGATCGAGGGGTCCCAGAAAGCGCGCGCGGGACAAGCAATCACGTTGCAGATCGAACGCATGCGCGCTCCGGTCATCATGGCGATCAACGGTTTCGCGCTCGGCGGTGGATGCGAGCTGGCAATGGCCGGCGACATTCGCATCGCCGCCGAGAACGCAAAGTTTGGACAACCGGAGGTCAATCTGGGCTTGATCCCCGGCTACGGGGGCTCGCAACGCACGACGCGTCTGCTCGGCAAAGGAATGGCCCTCTATATGTGCCTGACCGGCGAGATGATCGATGCGCAAGAAGCCCTGCGCGTCGGCCTCGTAGAGAAAGTCGTGCCGCGCGCCGAGTTGATGACCGAAGCCAGGCGCGTTGCCAACGTCATCGCTGCAAAGGGTCCGCTGGCGATCGCCGCTTGCAAACGGGTCATCCATGGCGCCGCGCACTTGCCGCTCTCCGACGCGCTCGAGATGGAAGCCCTGGAGTTTGGCGCACTGGTGAACACCGCGGACTTTAAGGAAGGCACCGGTGCATTTCTTGAAAAGCGAAAACCGTCGTGGAAAGGCCACTGACGCCACCGGCATCTTACCATCGTCGCGCAACCGTTGCGGAGCGTTTCGCCGGTCCTTCGACTGCGGTCGCTAAACGCGACCTGCGCTCAGGATGACAATTCTGGCAGAGTAGCGGTACACTAGAGGCAGTGGAGGAGTTAGGTGCTGCGGCCGAGCAGCCACTTTTCTCGCCGACCTTTCAATCCGAGGCCAGGCGTGCGGTCACGCTCGGACGACCACGTTCGTAACAACCAGCAGATGAGGATTCTCGCCCTCGTTACCCTTACCGTTTTCTTCGCTGCATTGCCGGCATTAGCCGATGACTACGGCCCGCGCGGTGCCGTGCGCAGCGCGCGCGATGCGTCGACCGAACTCGTACGCGCGTACGCCGACCAGATCGAGCATCGCGGCTCCGTTGCCGTCGCGCAACGCCCGCTCATCGTCTACGATGTGGTCACCGACGGCAACGACGCGGTTGCAAGTTGGACCATCAACGACGTGTACGGCATTATCGTGCTGCATCGCCGGCTGGGCGTGTGGTGGCGTGCCGCCGCGCCGGCAACGACGCAAGCGAATCCCACCGTGTGGCTCGAGGGCGGAACCGGTGCGTTCGGCTGTTCGGCACCCGGCATAACGGCAGCCCCGACGATGTCGA
Organism: Vulcanimicrobiaceae bacterium; assembly: GCA_051986335.1. GTDB lineage: Bacteria > Vulcanimicrobiota > Vulcanimicrobiia > Vulcanimicrobiales > Vulcanimicrobiaceae > JBPYDW01. The sequence goes on from JBPYDW010000102.1 coordinate 5,339, forward strand.
GCTTGACCTCGCTCTACGGTGTTTCTTCCGATGTCGCGACGCAAGCGGTCGCCCACAATGCGATCCTGGCGCAGATCGCCGGCGGCACGACCGCAGGTGCAAAGAACGCGGTAAATGGCGCGTCATGCCTGTCCCGCAGCGGCTTCGATGAGGTCTCCACGACCGATGGGTATCTGTCGTCATTTGCGTTGAAGGTCGCGCAAGCGGCACCTGGCACCGACATCGCGCGGTTTTCCGTGCGCGCCCCGACCCAGGGCGAGTTCCCGCCCACGCCGGGAGCCAACTCATACTACTTCTTCAGCTTCGAATTGGACGGAACGGGCGACGTGCGGGTCAGCTCCGGTTCGCTGGACGTCAGTTTTCCGTTCGTCTTGGATCAAGGGCTGCGCTACAGCCTGACCATCGGCTTCACCAAGCCGGTGCTCGACCCGATTCGCGGGCACTTGATCAACAACACGCTGCACTTCGACCTGCCGCCCTTCGCCGCGACGCCCGGTGTGAGCATGATGGGCGAGGTCGAAGGGGATCCCTAGCGAGCTTATTCTAGCGCTTTGACGGCGTTGGCCATGTTTGCGCCAACCGCCGGATTGAACCCGGCCCAGGTCGCGCGAATTCGCCCTTGCGGATCGACGACGACGACGGTGGGG
>JBPYDW010000103.1:0-2377 GCA_051986335.1 Vulcanimicrobiaceae bacterium
GTCGTGCTCGACAATATGGCCGATTACCAATCCGAATACCTCCGCAATACCGCGGTGGTGTCGACGGTGCTCACCGATCGCAACGGCGGCTCCGTCCGGATTACCGATTTTGCCCCTCGCTTTCGGCAATTCGGCCGCGTCTTCCGGCCCCCGCAACTCATCCGCATGATCGAACCGGTGGCCGGGCTGCCGCGCATCACCCTGCGTTTCCGCCCGACGCACGATTACGGACAGGCGTTCACCCATCGTTCCGTCGGCAGCAATCATATCCGCTTCGTCCACGAGTCGACGGTCATCCGCCTCACCACCGATGCGCCGCTGTCCTACATCGAGAGCGAGGCTCCCTTCGTGCTCACGCGGCCGCACCATCTCGTATTCGGCGTCGACGAGCGCTTTCAAGACGAACTCGAAACCACCTGCCGCGAATTCTGCGACCGCACCATCGACTATTGGATGGATTGGTCCCGGGGTCTGTCCATTTCCTACGATTGGCAGGACGAAATCATCCGCGCTGCGATCACGCTCAAGCTGAGCAATTTCGAGGAAACCGGCGGCGTCATCGCGGCCCATACCACCTCCATTCCCGAAGCTCCGGGATCCGGCCGCACTTGGGACTATCGCTACTGCTGGCTGCGCGACGCCTATTTCGTCGTGAAGGCGCTCAACCGCATCGGCGCGACGCAGACGATGGAGGACTTCATCGCGTTTACGCTGAGCATCGCGTCCAACCCCGACGAGCCGCTGCGGCCGGTCTACGGCGTCGTTCCGATCGACCCGATGGATGAAAAAACGGCGCCCAGCCTCAAGGGCTATCGTGGCGATGGGCCGGTGCGCATCGGCAACGCCGCGGCCGAGCAGGTGCAAAACGATACCTATGGCAGCATCATCCTCGCTGCGATGCCGATGTTCTACGACCGGCGCCTGCCGCGGCTCGGCGACGAAGGACTTTTTCGGCTGCTGGAGACGCTCGGCAGCAAGGCCGGCGAGCTCGCCTTGGAAGCCGACAACGGCATTTGGGAATATCGCGGCCGGCAACGCATCCACACCCATTCGACCGCCATGTGCTGGGCCGGCTGCCACCGGCTCGCCGCCATTGCGCGTCGATTGGGCCTGCCGGATCGGGCGGCGCACTGGGCCGCCGTCGCCGAGCCGGTTCACCACGCGCTGCTGCAGGGCGCCTGGAACGAGAAACGTCAAGCATTTACCGCCGCCTTCGGGTCGGAGGACCTCGACGCCAGCGTTTTGTTGCTGCCCGATCTCGGCGTGATCGAAGCCGACGATCCGCGCTTCGTCAGCACGGTCAAGGCGATGGAGCGTGAACTTTTGCGCGAGAAGCACGTTATGCGGTATGCTTCAGCGGACGATTTCGGCCTGCCGGCCACCGCCTTCCTGATTTGTCGATTCTGGCTGGTCGACGCGTGGTGGTCGCTGGGTCGCCGCGAGGAGGCGCATGAGTTGTTCGTCGACGCGTTGGCATATCGCAATCGCTATGGCTTGCTGTCGGAGGATATCGACCCGCAAACCGGGACCTTGTGGGGAAATTTTCCGCAAACCTACTCGATGGCGGGCTTGATCTTGACCGCGATGCGACTCTCGCGCAGCTGGGAGGATCGATATTGGCGCGGCTGATCGTCGTTTCCAACCGTGTGGCCGTCCCCAGCGGCGATAGTCAGGCCGGCGGGCTCGCGGTTGCGGTGCGCTCATTGCTCAAGCGCCACGGCGGCCTCTGGTTCGGCTGGAGTGGAACGGTTTCGGCCGACGGGGACGCGGCGACGAGGACCATTCAACGCGGCGACATGTCTTACGTCGTCACCGACCTCGTCGAGGCCGACTATCAGGAATATTACAACGGTTTCGCCAATCGGGTGTTGTGGCCGATCCTGCATTATCGGCTCGATCTGGCGGAGTTTTCGCGCCGCGATCTCAGCGGCTATCGGCGCGTCAACGCGCATTTTGCCAATGAGCTGAACAACCTATTGCAACCGGACGACGTCATCTGGGTGCACGACTATCATCTCATTCCGCTGGCAAAAATGCTGCGCGACCGCGGTCACGCCAACCGCATCGGATACTTTTTGCACGTGCCATTCCCGCCGCCGGAAATTCTCACCGCGCTGCCCAACCACGAGTGGCTCATTCCGCAATTGAGCGCCTACGATCTCGTCGGCTTTCAAACCGAGAACGACGCGATGAATTTCGCGCGCTATCTCGAAAACGAATGCAAATTGCAAAAACGCGGCGAACTTTCCTATCAAACGCCTGAACGAACCGTGCGCGTCGGCGTCTTTCCCATCGGCATCGAGACGCACGAGTTCAGCCGGCTGGCACGGCGGTCGGTGCGCTCGCCGCTGGTGCGCGGGGTGCTGGATAGCCTCGC
>JBPYDW010000104.1:0-2065 GCA_051986335.1 Vulcanimicrobiaceae bacterium
GGCGCTATCGTCTTAGAAAAGGTGGAGATGTAAACGACGTGGTCCGGCGCGAGCGCGACCAGCGGAGCTCCTGCCGGAGCCAGCGGCCCGTATGGATCGTCTTCGACGATCGGCACTCCAGCACGCCGCGCGATCGTGGCCAATCGTTCGCGCCGGTCGGCATTCATCGTCGCGTTGGTAGGATTGTGAAGCGACGGCATCGTGTAGATGAAACGCGGACGGCGCGTCCGCAGCACCGCCTCGACGTGATCGACCCGCATTCCCTCGTCATCGACCGGCACCGATATCGCGCGCAATCCATTGATTTGAAAGACTTGAAGAGCTCCCGGATAGGAAGGCGATTCGACGATGATCTCGTCGCCGGGCTCGGCTAAGCTCTGCGCGACGATCGCGATTCCTTGCGTCGATCCGGTCAGCACGATTATGCTCGCCGGCGTGATTGCAGCTGCGCCGCGCGCCTGCATTCGCGCGGCGATCGCCGCGCGCAACGGTTCGTACCCTTCCGAATCGCCGTACGAAAGGACGAACCGCGGATCGCGCGCCACTTGGCCGAACGACTTTGCAAGCTCGCCCAGCGGCGAAGGTTCGTCCGGGGCCACTCCCTGCACGAAAGATATGCGTCCCGGCTCCGGCTTGGCCGCAAGCTCGCCTAAGACGTTCGGAAACTCGCCGACGCGCCAGGGCGGAAGCGTGACCCACCAGGGAACGCCGGCGGTGCGCTCGGGCTGACCGCCGCGGACCTGGGGCACGACCCGCGAGCCCGACCCGACCCGCTGCTCGATCAGCCCGTCTCCGACCAGCTCGCGATACGCGTGGACGATGGTGCTGCGGTTTACTCCCAGGCGCTCTGCCATCGTGCGCTCCGGCGGGAGCCGCGTCGATTCGGGAAGCGTTCCGGCAAGGATCGCTTCGTGAAGGTGCTCGTATATCTGCCGGTAGAGCGGCACGATCGAGTCTCGATCGAGCTTCGGCAGCAGACCAGCCCATCCAATCCTTGACACTGGATGACTCCATTTCGCCCAAGGCCTGGGGAACGCTCTCGCCCGCTCCGAAACGTGGGCTCATGAGCACTTCGGCGGAGCATCAGGTCGACGCGGTCGTTATCGGAGCCGGTCCGGGCGGTTATCACGTCGCGATCAGGCTTGCACAGTTAGGCAAGAAGGTTATCTGCGTCGATCGCGACGAGGTCGGCGGCGTCTGTCTCAACTGGGGCTGCATCCCAACCAAAGCGTTGCTGCACGTCGGTGAAGTCGTCCGCCACATCGAGCGCGCCGGCACGATCGGCTTGAAAGTGCCCAAGGCCGAAGTCGAGCGCGAAACGGTCGCAAAGTTTACAAGCGACGTCGTCAATGCGAACGTCAACGGCGTCAAGACGCTCTTCAAAGCAAACGGCGTTGAGTTCATTCGCGGTGAGGCCTCGTTCAAATCGCCGACCGAAATCGAAGTCAAACGAGCGGATGGGCGCAGCGAGGTCATTAAGACAAGTACTGTCGTCATCGCAACCGGTTCCGCACCGGTCGACGTGAAGGCATGGCCGCGCGACGGCGAAGCGATCATCAACTCCGACGACGCCGTGCGCCTCGCGCGTATTCCGAAGCATTTGCTCGTCGTCGGCGGCGGCGTGATCGGCTTGGAGTTTGCAACGGTTTACGGCCGCATCGGCGCGCAGGTATTGGTCGTCGAGATGATGCCGCAGATTCTGACCGGAACGGATCTCGAGATCGGTAAGACGCTCGGCCGCATTTTGAAGAAGCAGGGCATCGAGATCATGCTCAACACCAAGGTGACCGCGCTCGAAAAACATGGCAAGAGCGTGCGCGCGACGCTAAGCGGTGAGGGTACCGGCGGCAAAGACGAAACGCGCGAGTTCGACATGGTTCTGGTAGCGGTCGGGCGACGGCCGGTTACCGATCACCTCGAGCTCCGCAACGCCGGCCTCGAGGTTGACGATCGCGGCTTCATTCCGGTCGACCGCCAGCAGCGCACGAAGGTGCCGAATATCTTCGCCGTCGGCGACGTCACCGGCGCGCCGTTGCTCGCCCATCGCGCGATGAAGCAAGGCGTC
>JBPYDW010000105.1:0-2705 GCA_051986335.1 Vulcanimicrobiaceae bacterium
TCGTTTGCGGGGTGATCTCGAGTTCGAGGTGGGGCATGGTTTTACGTTATTCCACCTAAGATGCACCCACCATGCCGAAGGATGCACTCGAAACCACCGCGGCGCGCGCCGCTGCGACTTTAGCCGGAGGTTGCGATTCGCCGGTACGCTCAGGCTGGGCGGTCGGCGGCGAACCTTTCATTCAATGTGGAGGGCGCGGCGCGTACGCGTTCGACGAGCGCGGCGATCGCTACGTCGACTACATCATGGCGTATGGCCCGCTATTGTTCGGTCACACGCATCCCGCGCTGACGTCGAATCTCGATGCGCTGGCTTCCGACGGCGTCGTGTGGGGCAACACGCACGGCGAGGAAATTCGCTTGGCCGAACGGATTCGTGCCAGCCTGCCGGTGATGGAGCGCATTCGTTTCGTCACCACCGGAACCGAAGCGGTGATGAGCGCGATTCGCGTTGCCCGCGCACACACCGGCAAGGATCTTATCTTGCGCTTTGCCGGCAACTACCACGGGCACTTCGATCTGGCCTTGCTCGGCGCCGGTGCATCGGCGCACACCGAGGTCGGGGAGCGGTCGGGAATTCCCGCCGCCGCAATGCACGATGCAATCGTCGCCCGCTACAACGATCTGAATTCGGTCGACGAACTCTTACGCGGCCGCGAAAACGAGCTCGCCGCGATCGTCGTCGAACCGATCTGCGGAAACATGGGACTGGTGATGCCCGAGGACGGCTTCTTGCCGGGGCTGCGCGAGCGCTGCGATCGCTACGGCGCGCTGCTGCTCTTCGATGAGATCGTCACCTGGCTGCGCTTTGGCTTGCACGGCGCGCAAGCGATCGCCGGGGTCGCGCCGGACATGACGATGCTCGGCAAGATCATGGGCGGCGGCTTCCCCATCGCCGCATTCGGCGGGCGCGAAGAGATCATGAACGTACTGGCGCCGGTTGGCCCGACGTTTACCGGCGGGACGCACGCCGGCAATCCCTTCGGCGTCGGAATGGCCCATCGCGTCCTCGATCTGCTCGAAACGCACGCTGAGTACTACGCGCAGATGGAGTACCTGGCGCAGCGTTTGGCCGAAGGAATTCGCGCCATCCTCGCGCGCTGTAACCTGTCGTACGCAGTGGTGCAGTTCGGCTCCGTCGTGGATTTCAAGTTTCGCCCCGGCGGTCCGAATCGCAACTACGACCACGCGCTCGCTGCCGACAGCGCTGCCTATGCCCGTTTCTATCACGGCATGCGCGCGCGCAAGATTTTGCTTCCGCCGTCGCAGAACGAAGTGATGTTCGTCTCTACGGCTCACGGCATGCCCGATATCGACGAGACGCTCGCCGCGATGGATGATTACTGGCGAACCGGTGCCGGATAGACGGCCGGACTGCGCAGGCCGTCCGAATCGACGCTGCGCACACCGAAGATGTAGTCATCCTTCGAAACCGGCAGGGTTACGCTGGTACCGTTAACCGCCTGGACGTGTTCCCAGGCCGACGCGTCGGTGGCGCGCCACACGACCTCATACGAGGCGGCGTTTGCGGCTGCCGTCCAGCGCAATGACGTCGTGTAGCCCAGATGCTGCGTTACCATCTGGACGTTTCCCGGCGGCCCCGGTCCCCAGGCGAGCGTTGCCAGCACCGCGATGTTGGCTTGGGTCGTCCTCGCCAAATAGGCGTAGTCGTTGTAAACGGGCAAGTCTCCAAACTGTACGCCGTTCTCGACGCGCACGTTCTGATGCTGATGGGTGAAGTTCTCATGCGGCTCGACGAAGCGAACCGCGGCAAAGCCGTCGGCCTGGAACGATTCTTGATCGCCGCCCCGTAAGAAGCGATCGGCGCGGAAGATCTGGCGCACTTTGAAGTCCGGCATATAGATGGGAACCGTCTCGCCGATGAAGCGCGCGAGTTCCCGTGAGGACGAGTCGTTCTCGGAGCCAATCAGGTTGACCATTGCGTCCTTGGCGCCCGTTGGAATCGCCTCGCTGAAAACGCGCACGGTGTCGGGCTCGTGGACGCCGTCGCCGCCGGTGGAGTTGCCGATGATGTCGTTGTTGAGGTCGGCGAGCACCGGCGCCTTTTGGCTTTTCAACTCGTCGGCCAAGTGGGCCGAGCCCCAAAGTCCCAGTTCCTCGCCGTCGAAGCACACGAAAAGGATGGTGCCGCGAAAGCGATGCGGCGCCATGATGCGCGCGGCTTCCAACACGGCCGCCACCGACGAACCGTTATCGTCGGCACCGGGCGCGGTGCCGAGCCCGTCGGTGCAATCGCCGTCGCAGTCGTCGTAGTGACTCGACAGCACGTAGATGCGTCCGGGATCGTCGCCACGCAGCGTTGCGACCACGCTCGACTCCTGAACCGCCCGTGGCGTGCGCGCTGTTTTCGCTTGTAGGTAGTCATCGGTTCGAACGGTCATGCGCCCGCCGCTGGTCGCGGCGATCGCTTGAAACTGCTTGACGATCCAGTCGCGCGCGCCGAACACTCCATGCGTCGGCGTCGAGCTCGTTTCCGAGAAGTCGTTGCGCGTTCCGAAACCTACCAGCGTGTAGACGCTCTGTTTGAGGTTGTTGGCGGAAACGGCTGCGACCAGCGCAGCGATGCGGGGGTCGGGCGGCGACGATGCTGCGCTCAAGGACAGCACAAGTGCCGCGGCGAGGAAGCGAGCGTTCATGCCGCAGTTTTCACGGCCGGCTCAAGGTTTCCTTAGTGCGGGCCGAAAT
>JBPYDW010000106.1:0-10030 GCA_051986335.1 Vulcanimicrobiaceae bacterium
CGACCAGCACGTCGGCAACCTGCGCAGCGTACGCCGGGTCAACGTCCAGCTTCTCCAAGCAGGCCCGAGCGAAGGTTTTGAGCTTGGCTTCGCTACTGGTGCGATAGTCGTTCACTCTAGCGGTCATTAGCGTGCTCCGGAAGGCGATAGAAACGGCGGGCGTTGCCCGCAAAGACGGAATAGCGTTGCGGCGGCGATAGTCGCAAACATGCCGCGCGCGCGAGGTCGAGCACTTGTTCGTACGATGCGGCCAACAGACAGACCGGCCAGTCCGAGCCGAAGAGCAAGCGCTGCGCGCCGAACGCATCGATCAAGTAACGCGCGTACGGCAAGATCTGGGCCGGCGTCCACCCGTCCCAGCGCGCTTCGGTAACCAAACCCGAAAGTTTGCACGCGACATTCGGAACGGCGGCTAGCTGCGCAACGCCCGACTCCCACGGCTCGCGTGCGGCGTCGGCGATATCCGGCTTGGCGCCATGATCGAGGACGAATCGCAGTGCCGGAAAACGGCGCACGGTTTCGCATGCAGCATCCAACTCGCGCGGGCGCACCAGTAGATCGTACGTCAGTCCTGCGTTGCCAACCGCTCGCAGGCCCGCCTGCACGTCGTCGCGGAGCAGCCACTGCGGATCGTCCTCGTCTTGCACTTGATGCCGAATGCCGACGAGCTTTTCTCCACCTTCGCCGGCGCGAAGCTGCGCGATCTGCCTAGCGGCATCCGCGGTCAGGTCGATCCAGCCGACGACGCCGGCGATGCGCGGCGTCTGCGCGGCGATCTTCAAAAGAGATGCGCTCTCTTCAAGCGCCGAGACGGCTTGCACGACAACCGTTTGCACGACGTCCGGCGGAAGCGTTGCCTGCAAATCGGCGGCGCTGAAGGCTCGCCGTATGGGCGCGACTTCGGCCGTCATCCACGGATAATTACGCTGCGATGGATCCCACAGGTGATGGTGGGCGTCGACGATCACGGCCGTGCCACGCCGTCGTTTGCCAAATCGCTCCACAGCGCGTCCGGTATGACCGCGCTCGCGTAGGCGAGATCTTCGGCAACTTGCGCCGGATCGCGCATTCCGAGAACGATCGAAGCAATTGCCGGATGGCCAAGCGTGAAAGCGATCGCCGCCGCCGGCAAGGGCACGCCGTAGCGCTCGCAGGTTCGCGCGATCGCGCGGGCGCGCGCAACTGTTTCCGGCTCGGCGACTTGATAATCGTACCGCCCATCGTCGGCCGGCACGCGCTGGGCAAGAATTCCGCTGTTGAATACGCCGGCGGCGATGACCTCAACGCCGCGCTGCTCGCAAAGTGGTAGCAACTCGGCGGCGGCCTCGCGGTCGAGCAGCGTGTACCGCCCGGCGACCAGTACCGCGTCCAAATCGCAGGCGCGCACCAGGCGGGACAACGCAGCCGAGCTATTCATCCCGGCGCCGATGGCACGCACCAGTCCTTCGTCGCGCAGACGCAACAACTCGGGATAACTTTCACGAATCGCCTGATCGAGGTGGTCATCCGGATCGTGGATGAACGCGATGTCGACGTATTGCAGTCGCAGCCGCGTGAGGCTGGCCTCCAGTTCGCGACGAATCCCGCCGGCACTGAAGTCGAAGACGGCGTCGAACGGAAGGCCGCCGGCGAAACTGCCGAGGCTTCCCGACTCGTCCGCACCACCGCGCGCCGGGACCAGGACGCGGCCGACCTTCGTCGAGATGCGATAGCCGTCGCGCGGTTTTCCGGCGAGAAATGCGCCCAAACGGCGTTCGGACAAGCCCGATCCATAGAGCGGCGCCGTATCGTAGTGGCGGATGCCGCCGCTCCAGGCGGCCTCCAGCGTTGCGCGCGCCGCATCGTCGGAGACCGCAGCGTAGAGTCCGCCGATCGGCGCCCCGCCGAAACCGACTCGCGCTACCGTTGCGGAAGTTCCCATACCAACGGTAACGTGTTGGCCGAGGGTGACGAGTAGTCGTGAATGACCTCGAGCAGCTCGCTCATGCGCCGCTGCCAGTCAACATTCACGGGATCGTCGGCGACCGCGTGCAGGAACCGCGCGTAATCCTCGACTTCAACGAAATGAAACAGGTCGCGTCCGCTGCGATAGATCCGCCATGCATGCACGCCGTTGCGGCGCAACAGCCCGTCGAGTTCGGGCGAGATGGCAGCGTGTACGCGCTCGTACTCGGCTTCTTTCCCTTCGCGCAAGCGGGTATGCAGGGCGATGCGCTCCATCAGCTCTCCTTACTGCCGCTCAAACGCGCGACCAAGAGCGCAATCAGGATGATCGCGCCGTAGATAGCTTGGATCCAGTAGGTCTGCACTTGCGCCAGCGTGAGCACGTTGTCGAGCGTGCCGAGCAGTAACACGCCGGTCAGCGCTCCGACGATCGTTCCGCGCCCGCCGTCCAGGCTTACCCCGCCGATGACGGCAGCAGCAAAGACGGTAAAGATCATGCCGTTGCCCTGGCTTGCGCTAACCGCCCCCAAGCGGCCGGCAAGAATCAGACCGGCGATGGCGGCGAGGACTCCGGCGGCGATGAAGCAGGCCCAGGTTATGCGCTCGACCGGAATGCCGGCGGCGCGTGCGGCCTGTGCGTTACCGCCGATGGCGTACAGCGCGCGACCCAACCGATGGTAGCCCAGAAAGAGTCCGGCAAGGATGAAGATCAACGCCGCCACCCAGACCGAGACCGGAATCTGCAGCCACGTTGCGGCGCCGAGATACAGATAAGCGGCGGGGACTGCAAACAGCGTGTTTCCTTTGGTGAAGCCGACCAACAGCCCGCGCAAGATGATCAACATCGCCAGCGTGACGATGAACGCGTTCAAGCGAAAGCGCACGATCAGCAGACCGTTGATCGCGCCGATACCGGCTCCGACGGCGAGGATGACGATCAGTCCCAGCCACGGCGGCAATCCGACTCCCCAACCCCGGTCGGCGACCGAGACGCTCAGCAGCACGCCGATCGCGGGTGCCAAGCCGACGGTCGACTCGAGCGATAGATCGAATTTTCCGGCGATGAGGACGAGCGTCTCGCCGAGCACGACGAGCGCGAGCGCCGACGAAGCGCCGAGAATGTCGATGAGATTTGTTGCGGTGAAGAAGCGATGATTGACGATCGCGCCGACGATCAGCAGTCCGACGAGCGCGGGAACCAAGACGAACTCGCGCGAGCGAAGTGATGCCGCGCTACGCAACCTCGATCCCCTCCATGCGCGCGATGAGGTCGGTGTCGTTCCATCCGGCCGCAAGCTCGGCGACGACCCTGCCGCGCAGCAACACGAGGACGCGGCCGCAGGCGCGAAGATCTTCGAGATCGTCGGAGACGATGACAATGGCTTTTCCCGCTTCTGCCTGGCGCGCGAGCTGGGAGTGCAGCGCGGCCTTGGCGGTCACGTCCACGCCGGCAGTCGGATCGATTGCCACCACCACGTTCGGATCGGGCGCGAGCGCCCGCGCGAAGACGACTTTTTGCTGGTTGCCGCCGGAGAGTTCGGCAACGGGTTGTCGCGCATCGCGGGCAACGATGCCGTACAATGCAACCGCCGCCGCGCCTTCGGCGTGCTGTCGCCGGCGATCGATCCACCCGAATCTTCCGAGCCGATCGACGATCGTCAGCGTGACGTTCTCCTCGATGGAAAGCTCGGGGATCAGCCCTTCGGCGTGACGATCGCGCGGAACGTAACCGATGCCCGCCTTTAGTGCTGCGCCCACGCCGGGGCCCAGCGGCACGCCGTCGACAGATACGACCCCGGCATTAGCCCGGCGCAATCCGGCGATCGTCTCCGCGAGCTCGACTTTTCCGCTCCCGCCGATTCCGGCTATGCCGAGAATTTCGCCCGGCATCAACCGCAAGCTAATCGGTTCGAAGTCGTCGCTCACCAGGTTCTCGATCTCCAGCGCCGGTGCTCGCGAGCTCACGTCGGCGGCAACCCGCCGCCGAAACGATTCGCCGACGATGATCTCCGCGTACGGGCGTGGCGCCTGCGCTCCTTGCAGCGGGACGATTTCGCCGGTCATGGCGGCGATCAACTCGTCGTAGGGGAGATCGGCGATCTTTGCACTGCGAACGAGCCGGCCGTCGCGCAGGACGCTGACCGAATCGCAGAGCTCGTAGAGCTCTTGCAACTGGTGCGAGATGAAGAGAATGGTGACGTCGGCGCGGTTCAGCGCTCTCAGGTGATCGAAGAGTCGCGCGATCGCTCGCGCTTCCAATCGCGCCGTAGGCTCATCGAGAATGATGAACCGAGCTCCAAAGGAGATTGCCCGCACGATCTCTACCAGTTGACGTTCCTCGACCCACAGCGTCTCGCCTAAGGCGTCGGGATCGACGTCGATCCGCAGATTCCATTCGGCAAGTAACTCGCGAGCTTGCGCGCGCAGTGCCTGCCAATCGATGGCTCCGAGCGCGCCCAGCGGCTGACGATCGAGAAAGATATTTTCGGCGACGCTGACCTGCGGCACGATCATCGAGTGCTGATAGACGCAGGCAGCGCGGGCGCGCCAGCCTTCGCGATCGGTGCTTGCAGGCGCCGGCGCTCCGTCGAAACGCACTTCGCCGGCATCCGGCTCGAGCAATCCGGTGAGTAGCGAAACCAGCGTCGACTTTCCGGCGCCGTTACGGCCGGCGAGGCCGTGAAGGCTTCCCGGTGCGATCTCGAGATGCACGTCGCGCAGCGCAACGGTGTTGCCGAACTGTTTGGTGACGCCGATTGCTTCGACGGCTGCCTGCATGCGCCGCTACGTTTTCTGCGAGTTTCCCCAGAACCGGCCGTCGTTGACGTTTGCTTTCGTAATCACCGGAGCGGGAAGTTCATCCTCGAGCAAACCATTGGATAACCGAACGATCGTGCTGCCGTGATCGGTCGGCCCTGGTGCAAAATGCTTGCCCGCCAGCGCAGCCTTGATGTAGAAGAGTCCGTACTTTGCATACAGGTCGGCGGGCTGGGACACCGTCGCGTCGATCTCACCGCTGCGAATGGCGTCGAGCTCTTGCGGGATGCCGTCGTTGGAGACGATGACGATATGCTTGGCGTTCGGCGCGGGAACCAGTGCGTCGTGGCGGCGCAGCACCGCGAGTGCGGGCGCAAGATAGACGCCACCGGCCTGCAGGTAGATGGCGCGAATGTCGGGGTTGGCAGTGAAGAGCGCTTCAAGCCCTTGCTCTGCTTTTGCGGCATCCCATAGCGCGCCGACGTTCAACACGCGCAGCGACGGATAGCGACGCATGCACGTCGTAAACGCCTCCGTTCGGTCTCGCCCGTTGATCGACGCCAGGTCGCCTTCGATCTGCACGACGCTTCCGCCGTGGGCGTGCGTTCCGATGTACTCGCAAGCGTCGGTGCCGTAGGCGCGGTTGTCGGCGCGCACGACCATAAACGCCGTACCGCGATCCGGTGCGACGTCAACGGTAACGACCGGAATCTTAGCGCCGGCGGCGCGGTCGAGCGCGGTCGCCGCTGCCGCAGTATCGGTCGGTGAGAGCACCAACCCGTTTACGCCCTCGGCGATGAGGTTTTGGGTGTCGGTAAGAAATTTGTTGGTGTCGCCATTGGCGCTCGATGGAGGAAGCAAGTCGAGAGCTTCGCCTTGGGCGTAACGCGGCAAATAGTCCTGATACGCCTGCCAAAACGGGGACGTGAGCAGCGGTAACTCGACGCCGATCTTCGGCGCCCCCGGCGATGCTTGCTGAGACGATCCGCCGCAGCCGGAGAGCGCGCCGGCAAGCACGAGCAGAGCGACGCGGCATAACCGGCGACTTGCGTTCACGGACATCTCACTTTCGTACGCGCAATCCTTGCATTCCCCCGTCAACGGCCAGCACGGTTCCGGTTGTCGACGCGTTTGCGGGGCTGGCGAGATAGACGATCGCCTCCGCTACCTCCTGCGCGGTCACCAGCCGCCCGAGCGGCTGGCGCGCTTCGAGCGCCCGCCGTTCTGCTTTTGGATCGGCGGCGGCAGCGAGCAGGCGCGAGACCCACGGCGTGTCGGCGGTTCCGGGATTCACGCAGTTCACGCGAATCCCGTCGTCAAGATGGTCGGCGGCCATCGCCAACGTGAGCGCCTGCACCGCGCCCTTACTCGCTGAATAGAGCGCGCGCTGCGGCAGACCCGCGGTCGCCGCGATCGAGCACACGTTGACCACGGCGCCGTGTGCCGAAGCGCGAAGGTGTGGAAGCGCCGCTCGCATCACCCGGACGATTCCCAGCACGTTGACGTCGAAGACGCGGCGCCATTCGTCATCGGTATTGTCGCGCACGGTCCCAGTCGCGCCGATGCCGGCGTTGTTGACGACCACGTCGAGCTTTCCGGCTCGCTCGACGATCTGGGTGACGGCGGCGTCTACCGAGCGCTGATCGGTAACGTCGGCAACGATGGCGAGCAACGGCGAAGCGGCGGCAGACGGATCGAGGTCGAGCGCGGCCACCGTTGCTCCGCGTGCGGCCAGCGCGCGAGCCGTAGCCAGACCGATCCCCGACCCCGCTCCGGTGACCAGCGCGACGAGTCCGTCGAACTCGCTCATACGCTGGACAGCTTACGCCATGCTGGACCGCCGGGGAAGGCGTAGCGCTCGATTGACTTCGCGCGCATCGTCGAGCTAAAACCGGGTGCCGTCGGCACGCGATACCGCCCGGCGCGAACGACGACCGGCTCGACGAAGTGCTCGTGCAAGTGGTCGATGAACTCGATGACGCGATTCTCAACCGACGCAGAGACCGCGATGTAATCGAAGATCGACAGGTGCTGCACGAGCTCGCAGAGGCCGACGCCTCCGGCGTGCGGGCAGACCGGAACGTGATATTTGGCTGCTAGCAACAACGTCGCGATGACGTCGTTGACGCCACCGGATCGGCATGCATCGACCTGCACCACCTCGACGGCGCGATTTTCGAGGAACTGCTTGAAGACGATGGCGCTCGGCACGTGCTCTCCGGCCGCCAAGCGCAGCGGTGCAACCTCGCGCGCGATGTGTGCGTGTCCGATGATGTCGTCCGGGTGGGTCGGCTCTTCGATCCACCATGGCTCGAACGGTGCCAAACGCCGTATCGCCGCGATCGCTTCCGCAGCGCTCCATGACTGATTAGCGTCGATCATCAACCGTCGCGCCGGACCGAGCGCATCGCGCGCGAGCGCGCAGCGGCGCACGTCCTGTTCGATATCGCGACCGACCTTGATCTTGACGTAGTCCCACCCTTCGGCGGCAGCTTGACGACAGGCGGCTGCAAGCTGCTCGTCACTGTAGCCCAGCCATCCGGGCGACGTCGTATATGCGGGATAGCCGTTCTGCTCTATCCACGCCTCGCGCGATGCGCGGCCGTTGGCGGCATCTTGCAATATCGTCAGCGCCTCGACCGGCGTCAGCACGTCGTTGAGATACGAGAAGTCGATCAGCGCGACGATCTGCTCGGGCGGCAATCCGGCGAGCAGCTTCCACAACGGAACGCCGGCGCGTTTGGCCGCCAGATCCCACACCGCGTTCAGCACGGCGGCGATCGCCATCTGCATGACGCCTTTGTCGGGGCCGAGCCAACGCAGCTGACTATCGCCGTGCAGCAGCCGCGCAAACGCTCCCATGTCCGCGCACACGTCGTCGACAGACAGCCCGACAACGAGCGGCTCCAACGCGCGAATCGCGGCGAGCTCCACTTCGTTGCCGCGTCCGATGGTGAAGGCAAAGCCGTGACCCTCGTGCCCATCGCCCGCATCGGTACAGACGATGACGTAGGCGGCCGAATAATCGGGATCGACATTCATGGCGTCAGACCCCTGTGCTGCTGCCGACGTTGGAAAGCGCAGGTCGTGCGTGTTGAATTCCGTGAAGACGGCGCTCACAGCCGAGGGCGTTAGTCATCGGATGTTTTTGCCCCTTTGCGAGGAAGAGAGGCGAGCAGCCGGAGAGATCCGGCTGATAAGTCCGATGTCCGGGCGGCCGCCAAAAGAAGAAAGGACCAATCGCATGGCCTTGACGGACGAAGCTATCGAGAAAATCAAGGACATGATCATCTCCGGGGAGCTGCGCCCGGGGGATCGTCTGCCCAAGGAGCCTGAGCTTGCCGCCCGCTTAGGACTCTCGCGCAATTCGCTGCGAGAGGCCGTGCGAGCGCTGTCGCTGATCCGTATCCTCGACGTGCGCCAAGGAGACGGAACCTACGTTACGAGCCTGGAGCCCGACCTGCTTCTCGAGGCGCTGAAGTTCGTTCTCGATTTCCACCGCGACAGTACGCTGCTGCAGCTCTTCGAGGTACGGCGCATCTTGGAGCCGGCCGCGGTGGCAATGGCCGCCACGCGTATGAGCAAGAGCGACATCGCCGCGCTGAAAACGGTCTTGGACGCGACGCGCCTCGACGCGCCGGTCGCCCAGTTCGTCGAGCATGACGTCGAGTTTCACCGGGCGCTGGCGGCAGGTTCCGGCAACCTGGTGCTGTGCTCGATCATCGACGGGCTGGTCGCGCCGACGACGCGCGCACGGGTGATACGCGGCTTCACCGAGGACAAGGCCTTGGAACGCTCGCTCAACGAGCATCGCATGATCTACCAGAACGTCGCCGATCGCAACGCCGAAGGCGCCCGCTCGTGGGCCACGATTCATATCGTCGGAGTGGAGGAGTGGTTACGCAACGCTTCATGACGCATCGTTACTCGCGCCTCGCCGCACTGTTGCTTGCCTGCGCTGCCGTTCCGGCAGCGCTCGCTGCAAAACCGACCCTGTCGATCGTCGACGCGCGCTCGACGACCAAAGAACAGACCCTCAACGGCACCCGCGTGCAGATCGTCGAGGCGACGATCGAAAACGACGACGTGCGCTGGATCCGTCCAAATGCTCCGGCCACGGTGAGCGTCCAGGTCAGCGGCGCACGCACCGTCGCTCCGGCGACGATATCGTGGTTGGCGCCGGGCGAGCGCGCCTTCGTCGAGATCGGCATTGCCAACGATCCGGGCGTTGCCCCCGGAACGAAAGCGACCGGCAAGATCGTGACGCAGTGGAGCGGCAGCGATGGGGCCACGCTCGATACGCCGCTGGTGCTCGGCGTAGCGCCATATACCAGCGATCCGGCGTCGTTGCAAACGCACGAGGCGCCGGATTGGTTTAGCGATGCCAAGTTCGGCATCTTCATCCACTGGGGCGTTTACTCTGTCCCGGCGTTTAGCCGGGTCGGCGATTACGCCGAGTGGTACTGGCATTCGATCCACGAAAAGGATTCGGTCGATTACAAGCATCAGCTCGCCCTGCACGGGCCCAACTCGAACTACGACGATTTCATTCCGCAGTTCACCGCCGAGCACTTCGATCCCAAGGCCTGGGTCGATCTCTTTCATGCTGCCGGCGCGCGCTACTTCGTGCTGACCTCGAAGCACCACGAAGGCTTTGCCCTGTTCACCACTACGACGACAAATCGTGATGCGGTCGACATGGGGCCGCACCGGGATTTGGTTGGCGCACTTTTCGCTGCGGCGCGGAAGTACTATCCCAACGACCTGCACCCCGGGCTGTACTACTCGCTCTACGAATGGTACAACCCCGCCTTCACCGGCAAGCCGGTGCCGCAATGGTATAGTGGCGCTCCGGTGCCGTATACGGGCATGAAGCCGATCGCCAGTTATGTCGACGACCACATGCTGCCGCAGATGCACGAGATCGTCGCGCAGTATCACCCGCAAGTCCTGTGGTGCGATGGCGAATGGGAGAAACCGTCGGAGTACTGGCACGACGCCGGGCTCATCGCCTACTACTACAATCAGGCTCGCGATCGCGACGAGGGCGTGGCGATCGACGACCGCTGCCGTGTCACCGGCGGCGACGATGAGAACAAGAACGTCGTCTTCGATTTCTCAACGCCGGAGTATACGACGTTCAGTCACACGCGAGCGAAGAAGTGGGAAGCCAGCCGCGGCATGGGCTATTCGTACGGCTACAACGCCGCCGAGCAGCCAAAGGATTACAAGACCAGCGCGCAGCTCATCGCGTTCTTGGTCGATATGGTGAGCAAGAACGGAAATCTGCTGCTGGACATCGGCCCGAAGGCCGACGGTACGATCCCGG
>JBPYDW010000107.1:0-3670 GCA_051986335.1 Vulcanimicrobiaceae bacterium
GGCTCGGAGGCGCGCGCGCTCTCGGCGCACGTACAGCTCGACGATCGCCGGATCAGCGAGGCTACCGCCATCCTGCGGGAGATCGATGCGCGGCTGGCCGCGCGATACGGAATCTCGCACGCCACCTTGCAGCTCGAATGCGAGAACTGCGCACCTGGCGGGGGCATCATCTGCACGCGCCTGCAACCCGACCAAGCGCAGCTGCACGCGCACTGACCCCGGGCGGGCATGACAACGTAGGACAGCGGGCGAAGGCTGCTCGCCGCCATGAATACAGCTAACAGTAAAACCGTCGTTCTCGCCACGGCACGCACGCCGTTCGGCAAACTCGGCGGCGGTCTCGCGCCGCTGTCCGCAACCACGTTGGGTGCCGTCGCGATGGCCGCCGCCATCGAACGCTCCGGCCTCGATCCTTCCGAGATCGAGCACGTCATTATGGGGCAAGTGCTCCAAGCCGGCGCCGGTCAGAATCCGGCACGCCAGGTCGTCTTTAAGTCGGGACTGGCCAAGACGGTGACCTCGGAAACCGTCAACAAGGTGTGCGCCTCGGGTATGCTGGCGGTCGCCAACGCGATGCGCCTGATCGACGCGGGTGCGCTGCGCGTTATCGGGGCCGGCGGAATGGAATCAATGTCCAACGCGCCCTACCTTTTAAAGGAAGCGCGTTTCGGCTACCGCTTCGGCGATGGAACGCTGCTGGATGCGATGATCTACGACGGGCTGTGGGATCAATATTTTCCGATGACGATGGCCACGCAGGGGGGCAAGGTTGCCGCCGAGCTTGGGCTGACGCGTGAAGAGCAGGATCGTTTCTCGGCGGAGAGCCATCGCCGCGCGCACGAAGCTGCGAACAACGGCTGGCTCGACCCGGAAGTGATTCCCGTTCGCGTTGCCGCCAAGGCAAAGGACCGTGTCGTCGTGGAGCGGCTGCCCAAGCGCGGAGCCGTGCGCGTGCCGGCCACCGTCGGCGGCAACGGCGACATCTGGAGTCACGAGCCGTCGGCCGAGTTCACGCTGGACTACGAGAAGTACGCTCCGTTCGTCACCGGCGAGGTTGCGCATGCGACGGTTTCGCGCGACGAGTCGGTGCGGCCGGACACGACGCCGGAAACGCTTGCCAAGCTGCGGCCGCTCGAGCCGGGCAAAACGGTCACGGCTGGTAACGCGCCGGGCGTGAACGACGGCGCCGCGGCGCTGGTTCTCGCGGACGCCGATCTGGCGCGCGAGCGCGGTTGCGAGGCACTCGCTACGATCGTCGATCACGTCGGCGTTGCCTGGGACTCGCCGTATATCGCGCTGACGCCGGCGATGGCGGCGCGCAAGCTGATGGACAAGCACGGGTTGCGGCGCGAAGACGTGCACGTTTGGGAGATCAACGAAGCGTTTGCGTCGGTGGCCATCACCGCCGCCCGCCGTTTGGATCTTTCCGAAGAAGAGATCAACAAGTTCGGCGGCGCGGTGGCGATGGGCCATCCGATCGGCGCTTCGGGCGCGCGCATCACGTCGGCCGTCATCAACCAACTGCGCCGGCGAGGCGGCGGCATCGGTATCGCCGCCATCTGTTCGGGCGGCGGACAGGGCGATGCGCTGCTGATTAAGGTCGGCTAGCTTGGCCTACCGGATAGCGGTCATCGGTGCCGGTCAAATGGGGGCCGGCATCGCGCAAGTTGCTGCGCAAAGCGGCCACCAGGTGCTGCTCAACGATCGCAGCGAGGAATACTATCTGCGCGGTCGCGGCGTCATCGAGAAGAACCTCGCCCGCTCGGTTGAGAAGAAGCGGATCAGCGACAGCGACTGCGAGACGACGCTTTCACGCATCAAATACGCGCCGAAGATTGCGGCACTCGACGTGGATATCGCGATCGAGGCGGCCAGCGAGCACCTTCCGCTCAAGCTCGAGATCTTCCGCGAGCTGAACGCTGCCACGCCGGCCAAAGCCATTCTCGCCAGCAACACGTCCTCGATTTCAATTACGGTTTTGGGTGCGGCGACGGCTCGGCCGGAGCGCGTCATCGGCATGCATTTCATGAACCCGGTGCCGGTGATGCAACTGGTCGAGATCATCCGCGGGATCGCAACCTCGCAGGAGACGTTCGACTTCACCCGCGCGCTCGCCGAGCAGATGGGCAAGACGGCGGTTGAAGTGCGCGACTTCCCCGGTTTCGTCTCCAACCGCGTCTTAATGCCGATGATCAACGAAGCGATCTATGCGTTGTTCGAAGGGGTTGGGTCGGTAGAAGCCATCGACACCGTGATGAAACTCGGCATGAACCATCCGATGGGGCCGCTGCAACTAGCAGATTTCATCGGGCTGGATACGTGCCTGGCGATCATGGAAGTGCTGCACGTAGGTTTCGGCGATTCGAAGTACCGCGCGTGCCCGTTGCTCAGGCAGTACGTCGCCGCCGGTTGGCTAGGGAAGAAGTCGGGCCGAGGCTTCTACACCTACGCATGAGCGTTTACGCCGGCGATCGCCCGCAGTTCGACCTTACCGCCGAGCAACGCGAGATCGCGTCGCTGGCCGCGCAGATCGCGCGGGCCGAGATTGCACCCCACATCGCGCAATGGGATCGCGAGCACACCTTTCCACGCGCGGTGCACAGCAAGCTGACCGAAGCGGGCTTGGCCGGAATCATCATTCCCGAACAGTACGGTGGCGCCGGCGCCGGCTACGTTTCGTACGCGCTGGCGATCGAGGAGCTGGCGCGGGTCGATGCCGGCTGCGCGGTAACGCTCTCGGTGCACTCGATGGTCAGCAACGCGATTCTCATACTCGGCTCGGAAGGGCAGAAAAAGCATTGGTTGCCGATGCTGGCCGAGAGCGACGTGCTGGCGGCGTTTGCACTGACCGAATCCGACGCCGGATCCGATGCGGCGGCGATTCGTTCTACTGCGCGCCGCACGAGCGACGGCTACGTGCTTGCCGGCCGCAAGCAATGGTGCACTAACGGTTCGTACGCCGGCGTCATCATGGGCATGTTCCGCACCGGTGAAGCCGGAGCGCGAGGAGTAAGCGCGTTCTTGATCCCCGGCGGCACCCGCGGCGTGACGGTCGAGCGCGAAACCGATAAGCTCGGGATTCGCACCAGCAACACCTGCGACATCGCCTTCGACGATGCACTCGTCGCGCACGATGCCCTGCTCGGCGACGAAGGCGAAGGCTTCGGCAGTGCGATGCGGGCACTGCACGGCGGACGAATCGGCATCGCGGCGCAAGCTTGCGGAATCCTGGCCGCCTGCCTCGATGCGTCGGTCGCATTCGCTAAGGAGCGAGCCGCGTTCGGCAAACCGATCGGTGCGTTTGAAGGCGTGTCGTTCAAGATCGCGCAGATGGCGACCGACTTGGAAGCGGCCCGCATGCTGACCTATCGTGCTGCCGCGCTGTGCGACAGCGGCCGGCCGTTCGCGGTGCAGGCCAGCCAAGCAAAGTTCTTCGCTTCGACCGCCGCGCGCAGGCACGCGGCCGAAGCGGTGCAAATTCACGGCGGTTACGGCTACACGACCGAGTTCCCGGTCGAGCGTTACTACCGCGACGCGAAGATCACCGAAATTTACGAGGGCACCAGCGAAATCCAACAGATCGTCATCGCCCGCTCGCTCCTAGGGAGATTGGAATAATCCAGCATCTATGAACCTGATGGAATATCAAGGCAAGGAGCTGTTCAAACGG
>JBPYDW010000108.1:0-8597 GCA_051986335.1 Vulcanimicrobiaceae bacterium
ATCGACGATGCGATGATCCACCATTGGCGGTCGACGATTGCGAACAGCAGAATTATCAGCAACGGCGGTATGGTGAAAGCGTCGGGAACGATGCCGACCGTTGCATCGCTGCACCAGCATGCGACCAGCGCCAGGCAGACGATCGCCGCCAGCGCGAGCTGCACCGGCGAAACGTTGTGCGCGGCCAGCACGCCGCCGATGACGGCGCAGGCGAGCACCAATATGGCGACCGGCGAGCGCATCGGCACCGGCCCGTCGTCGAACGGCTCGCGATCGGCTACGACGATGCGGCTGAGCAACGCGCCGGCAAAGCCTGCCGAAGCCAACGTGCCCGCTCCCATCAAGATGAGTAACACGTGCGCTCAGCTCAGTGCCAGACGTCGGCCAACAGGTGCGCGATAATCGAGCCGAAGATGATCACGAACAGACACGGCAGCATGAAGAAGGCCATCGGAAAGACCATCTTGACCGGAAGCTTGGCGGCAAACTCCTCGACCCACATGATGCGCTGGTGGCGCGTGTCGTCGGCGAGTTCGCCCAAGACTTTCGACAGGTTCGAACCGAGCTTCTCAGCTTGGGTGATCGCCGTAACCGTGCTGGTAAAAGCCTGCTGGTTGGCGCGGGCGGCAGCGGCCTTGAGCGCCTGTGCGCGCGAGCGCCCCAGTCGCATCTCCGAAAGCGCCTCCTTGATTTCATCTCCCAGCGGGCCGGGTGCGGCGTCGACGCCATAGTTGAGCGCGGCGTTCACCGACAAACCGGCCTGCACGGTGGTGGAAACCATGTCGAGAAAGTTCGGCAACGCTTTCTGAATCGCAACTTTGCGGGCCTGGATCGCACGTTCGAGAATCGCAAACGGCAAGTACGCCGCGGCGGCGGCCACGGCTAGCGCCAAGAAGAGCACTGCCAGGGGCGGCGCGTGAACCACGCGCAGGATCAGGATCGCAAAGATCGCTCCGATGCCGGCGCAGGCCGCGACGCGCAAGCCAACCTTGGCCGGCGTCATGTCGTACCAGCCCGCCTCGAGCAAGCGCTGCGACAATCTGCCGCGCTGCTCGGTGCTGAACATCTTTTCGAAGACGACGAGCTCGGCAGGATCGGCCGTGTTCGGAGTGACGCCCTTGAGCGCTTCTAGCTGCGCGGCGAGCGGACTCTTTGTCGGAATCAACGAGAGCGCGAACAAGAACGCCGACGCGGCGCCGAGTATCGGAATCGCAAACGTGAGAAGCGTCTGCATCATACGTCTACCTGCAGCAGCCGGTTGAGCACGATCGCACCGAGCGTCTCGAGAACGACGACGATGGTAATCGTGATGTGACCGGGCATGGTGAATAAGAGGGCGTGACCCATCGCCGGCTGGGCTACGACCAAGAACGAGCCCAAGGCGAGCGGCAGACAGGTCAAAATGAGTGCGCTGGCGCGGCCTTCCGACGTCAGCGCGCTGATCTTGCGAGCGATCCGGCGGCGGTCTTTGATCATGGCGGCCAACTGATCCAGCACGCCGGCCAAATCGCCGCCGGTCTGCGATTGAATGCGGATCGCGCGCGCCATCATGATCGTCTCGGTCGCCGGCATGCGGGCGGCTAAGTCGTCGATGGCGTCGTAAGCGCTCACGCCGATGTTCGTTTGACCGACGACGCGCATGAACTCGTATTTTGAGGGTTCGGGAAGCTCTTCGATGACCAGCATCAGCGCCTGGCGCAGGCCCAAACCGACGCGAAGACCGCTGCCGATGAGCCGCAACGAGAGTTCAAGCTGCTCGACGAACTTGGCGAGCCGGCGCTTCGTCTTGAAACGCACGAACGTGTAGAAGCCGCCGGCGGCCACCGCCAAGCAGACCGGAAAGAGGACGGCGGCGATGAGGAACGGCGGCTTTACCAGGAAGACGATCGCGATCCAAGCGACGACAGCGATGCCGAGCGTGCTAAGAACGACCTCCTCGGCTTTCATCTTCATGCCGGCGCGGTCGAGCGTCGAGGCGAAACCGCGAACGTTATTCGAAGTTCGTCTGTTGACCGAGTCCCAAATCGAGTAGAAGACCAGTCCGACCGCCGCGGCGGCGCCCATGAAGATCGCGAAGGGCGCTACGGCGCTTACCACAGCGCACCTGCCGACGGAAGCCCGGAAAGAGACCGCATGTCGTAGTTAATGCCGTATTCGGCGAAGCGCTTGAGGCACGCGGGTTGAACGCCGGTATATTGGAACTCGCCGACCACGGCGCTGTCTTTGTCGACGCCGTGTTGCGCGTAGCGCACGATGTCCTGCATGGTAATAATCTCGCCTTCCATTCCAGCAACCTCCGAAACGCTGACGATCTTGCGGCTGCCGTCGCGCATGCGAGCGGTCTGAATGATCAGGTCGATGGCGCTGGCCACTTGTTCGCGGATCGCGCGCACCGGCAGATCGAAACCGGCCATGAGCACCATGGTCTCGATACGGGAGAGAGCATCGCGCGCGGTGTTGGCGTGAATAGTGGTCAGCGATCCGTCGTGGCCGGTATTCATCGCCTGGAGCATGTCCAGCGCTTCGGCACCGCGGCACTCGCCGATGACGATGCGATCGGGTCGCATACGCAGCGAGTTACGCAGCAGATCGCGAATCGTTACTTCGCCACGACCTTCGATGTTTTTCGGCCGTGACTCCAACCTGACGACGTGGCTCTTGTTGAGCAGAAGCTCGGCCGCGTCTTCGATGGTGATGATGCGGTCGCGATCCGGAATGAACGACGACAGGATGTTGAGGAACGTCGTCTTTCCCGAACCGGTACCGCCGCTGATGACGATGTTGAGGCGCGCTTCTACTGCGGCGCGCAGCAGGTCGACGACCGGCTCCGTCACCGACTTCAGGCGCAAAAGGTCCTCGACGACGAGCCGCTTGTTGCCGAAGCGGCGGATCGTCAGCATCGAACCGTCGATAGCCAACGGTTCGATGATCGCGTTGACGCGCGAGCCGTCGGCCAGTCGCGCGTCGACCATCGGCACCGATTCGTCGATGCGCCGGCCGAGCGGAGCGATGATGCGCTCGATGACCAAGCGCAGCTGGCGATCGTTGTTGAAACGCTTGCGCGTCTTTTCGATCTTTCCGGCACGCTCGATGTAGACGTTGTCGGCGCCGTTGACCATGACTTCGGTAACCGCCGGGTCTTGCATCAGATCCTCGAGCGGGCCTAAGCCGAGCGCTTCGTTGACGACCTCGCGGCGGATCCTGGCGATCTCTTCGGCCGAAGCGATCTCAGGGTGCTGCGAGAGCACGTCGGCGGTGATCTCGTCGATCTGCGCCCGCAGCTCGGCGAGCTTCGATGCATCGGAGTGGGCGCGGCTGGCGGCCACAAGGTCGATGCGTTTGCTCAGCGCCTCGTGAATCTCGAGCTTCAGGTCTTCGACCGGTCGCGGGGGCGTGCCGGCCGGCGTTGCGGGAGCGCTGGAAGCAGCACCGTTGGTTGTCAAGCCGGCGGTGGTGATGGCTCCGCGCGTGTCCCAGCGACGGTCGCCGATCGGGTTCTTGGCCGAGGGCTGCAGGGTCATGTCCGCTTGCGATTCGCGCGCGGAGTTCACGGCGTATTGCTGCAGCGCGGCTATCGAGCGACGGTAGTTCTTGTCGCTGAGCTGCGGCAGCTCGGCCGCAACCTTCACGCCGAGAACGCGCTCGATCTCGTCGCTGCCGATCGCCTCGCCACCGTCGCGAGCGTTGCTGACGACGCAGATGCGACTGGTCGGAATACCGAAGCGCTGCAGGTCGCGAATTTGGGCGCGCGCACCGGTCATGCCTAAGAGGTTGGGCTCGACGACCACGAAGAAGCGGGCGGCGCGCATGACGAACGGACGCACCGCAGCCGCGAACGGCTGCGGCGCGTCGACGATGATCGTATCGAACGATGCGAGCTGCGCCGCGAGTTTATCGACGTCTTCGCGGTGAAGCGTGAATGCCGCCTCGTACGAGTCGACCAACTCCGCAATGGTGATCCCGTTGACCCGGGCCAGCGCGACCGAAGACGCGCCGTTGGCGCCGCGCGTCCCGTCGAGGACCGCAAGTCCGTCGAGCAGGACGGCAACGCCGCGCCGCGCCGAGAGGTCGCCGTCGACGATGGCGACGTTCCCGCTTTCGCGCATCGCCTTGGCGAACTCGCAGCAGATCGTAGTGTTGCCCGCGCCGCCTTTGGAGGCGACAAACACGAATGTTGACGATGCCATATGGTTTACTGTTTCTGAGAAGAGTTCTTAACGGTGTCGCCGTCGATGATCTCTACGCCGCTGGGCGGATCGGCAGCCGCCGCAGCTGCATGTGGTGCATTTGCGCCAGGCTTATTGACCAACGCCTCAGCCAAACTGTGCTCGAATGCGTTGCCGTTTTGCCCCCCGCCGTTCTCTGCGTTTTGCTGGGGTGCCCAGTTGTAATTCGCCAGGGCCTCGACCGGCTCAGAGCGGAGACGTTCTTTCGGCGAACGCAGGCTCAGGCGTATCGTGGTTGCGCCGTCGGCGGCCGACAACAGGTCGGCTTGCTTCGGCGTCACTTCGAGCGTCGCGGTGGTCGAGTTCTGTTCTTCGGGCGATGGCGTCGCACTGTTGTTTTCCAACGTGCCGCCCAGCGCCAGGATGCGAACGCCGCGCAGGATGGTAAAGGCCTGCGGCGCCTGATTGCCTTGACGCGGCGGGATCGCGATGACGTCGACGCGGTCTCCCGGCTGAGCAAGTCCGGAGACGCCCTTCACCTTGTCGATCGCGATGCTCACCGCGCGCATTCCGGGCTGCAAGCGAACGGGCAGCGCCAAGTCCGAGGGCTGCCCGATCTTGGACGCAGTGATCTGCGAGCCTGCCGGAATCGTAATCAGCGAGAGCGCGCCGTTGATGCGCGAAGGATCGGAGATCGCGTCGGGCTCGATCGCCGAGCCGGGGCGCATCTCCTGCCGGACCATCGCTTGCGTGAGCGACATGCGAGCCGGGATATCTTGCGCGGCAATCAACACCTCGCGTGGTGCGCCGGCGGCTTGGCTCGCGCGGTTGACCGACGTCAGATAGTTGAGCGTCAGCCAGCCGGTGCCGAGGGCGAGAAGGATTGCTACGAGCAGAGTCGTGCGTCGCGTATTCATTTTAGTGAAGCCTCAAGAATGGTGCGATTGTCTGCGAAAGCAGAACGAGGAGCGCGCCCAAGCCGATCGCGAGAGCGTACGGCATAGCGCTACTGCTGGGCGGAGCCATCACGACGGCGCCGCGATTGAAGAGCGGAGCCGCCAGCATGCCGACACCGGCCAGCGTATCTTTCAAGCGACCGCGTGCGATCGCAAATCCGATACCGAGGACACCGCCGGCGAGGACGGTGTACAAAAGAAATGACAGGCAGTCTGGAAATCCAAATGCGCCGGCGGCGGCAGCTGCGAGTTTGACGTCGCCTCCGCCGATCAAGCCGAGCGAGAAGGCTAAGCTGCCGAGTAAAAAGACGGCGACGATTATCCCTGCGCTGATTGCGGCGGCTCGAAGTCCGTGGGTTGCCGAAAGGGCGACGGCACAGACTGCAAGGATGCCGGTGAGCCAGTTGGGCACCCGGCGCCAGAGCAGATCCGTCACTCCCGCAATTGCGCAGGCGGGTAGGACCAGGAAGAACGTGCCGGCCATCTCGATTGCTCTTTCCCTACAGAGCCGAGGTCAGCGTCGAGCTGGTGGTGTTGAAGAGACCGTGCACGGTGGTACCAAGCGCCGCTACTGCAACAAAGCAGACTGCCGCGATGAGCGCGATCATGATGCTGTACTCGACCATGGTCGCTCCGCGTTCGTTCCGCAGTACCCGTGTGACGACGTTCATTATGCGCCTCCTAGGTTGCAATTCTTTAAAGTTGAGCGCTGACGGTGTTGAACGCCGTTTGAACTTGGCCGCCAAGAGTTCCGATGATGACGATGCAAACCGCGGCGATGAGCGCGACCATGATGCCGTATTCGACCATCGTGGCGCCGCTTTCGCTGCGGAGTACATCGCGAAGAAGCCGTTTCATGAGTCTAATGCCGTCCCTTGCTGCGTCAGCGAGCATTGTTGACCGGGACCGTCGGCGGCGGGGGGAAAGCCGCGCCGTCGATCCCGGCCAAATGCATCGCGGTGATTAGAGCTTACCGCTAACCGTGGTAAACGCGGTGTTGACTTGTCCGCCGAGGGTTCCGATGATGACGATACAAACGGCGGCGATGAGTGCAACCATGATGCCGTATTCCACCATCGTGGCGCCATCATCGTTGCGGAGGATGTTCTTGAGCGTGTTGAGCATGTTATTTAGTTTCTCCAATGTCAGGGCGAAGTGAGAGTTGAGTTACCAGATGCCTCCCGGAAAGTGATCGGCTTCCACCGTGGTCTTTCCGTTTGGCGGACCGACGATAAGCTGCGCGGTTGCGGGCGTCACACCGGAGAGCGACGTCGCTAGCACGTCCATGATGCTGCCGCGAAGAAAATCGGGAGCGATCGAAATGATTTTCGCAAAGCGCCCGTTGGCGTCGGTATGGACATCGTTTCGGCTGACGACGACCGTTGGGAGATCCGAAGAGAGTGTGGCCATTAGGGTGATCGTCACCGGCGCGGATGGCGGGGCTGTGCCCTGTACCACGACGGCTTCCGTGCCTTCCAAAGGATGAACCTCGAGCGAAATCGCTCCACTCACTTGTTGGGGCGGAAGCTGCGCAACCGTAACAGTACGTTGTGCTGCTAGGTATTGCGACTGCCGTCCTAGTTGACCGATACGCTTTGCCAACGATGCCGATATATAAAGATCGTTGTTGGCGTATCTCGGTGGCACCGCCGTCGATTCGACCCGGTCATTAACGTCGAAGAGGTTATCACCGGGGCGTATGACGATGACCATGCCTGGTTTGGAGATCTCGACCGCGCGCTCCGTCCCCAGCCATGCGTAGCTGAATCCGGATTGTGCGGCGACCTGAGTGAGTGCTAAGTCGTGTTGAGCAGCACTGACCGGCACCATCGTGGATCCGAGTAACAGCGCCGTAACGATCGAATGCAGAAACCTCCGCATCAAAAAACCTCCGTTTCCTGGCGGACGTATCATCGCACCCGGTGGGAACCGGCGCAATATGCCGTAGACTCGGATGCGGAAATCTTTGCTCAACGTACATCCGGCGTTGACGCGTTAACGCCGGTCGGCATGGCATAATAGGGCGCAGGCCGTTATTCCCCACGGCCCGTCTTTTGGTTACGGAGGTCCGCCGAGTGCGAAATATATTATGGATGCGTAAGGGTCTCGCCGGGGCTGCATTGGCCGCCCTGACGCTTGGAAACTTCACCCCTGCGCACGCCGACGCCGTGAATCTGCTGTCGATCCAGTCGGGTCACTCGATCGTGCTCAACGCGCCCGGGCTCACCCGGGTCGCCGTTGGTGACGGCCGGATCGCCGGCGTCGTTCCGATCGGCACGTCTCAGGTCGTGGTCAACGGAAAGACCGCCGGTCACACTACGATGTTCATCTGGTCCGGCGGCCACCGTACGTCATATGAAGTGACCGTCACCCAGCAGCAGCTCGACGATATCGCGCAGATGATTCGGACCGCGATCAACGAGCCCGACGTGCAGGTGATCAACCTGGGCCACACCATCGTGGTCCGTGGAACGGTAGCCGACGGGGCACGTTTACAAGCGCTTAACGACGTCATCTCGCGTTTCAACGGCGCGAAGCTGGGCGGCGAGGCCGGCAGCAGCGACTACGCCATCGTCAACGCGGTGACCGTCGCCCGGCCGATCGGCGACCTGCAGCACCAGATTGCGAACCTGCCCGGGGCTTCGACCATCCACGTCGATCCGGACGGTAAAGGCAACGTCATCGTCAGCGGCAACGTGCCGAGCGCGCAGACCGCCCAGGCGATCCTCGACAAAGCGAAGGGACTTGCCGGACCGTGGCTCGCTGCCGACGGTCAACTGATCGACCGCATCACGACCGACTCCGTCTCGCAGATCAACATCAAGGTATACGTGCTCGAAGTCGACACGACTGCTATGTCTAATCTGGGGATACAGCTCCAAGCCGGCGTTCAGCAGCCGGGGCTATTGGGTCAGGCCAACCAGATCGTGAACGGGCCGCCCAGTTTTCCGATCTACGAAGCCGAGCGCGGGCTTGGGCAAGCGCTGACCGCCGGCGCGTTCTATCGCACGGTGGTGCTGGCGCCGACGCTGAACTTGTTGATGTCGGAAGGCCACGCGCGCGCGCTCTCTTCACCAGACCTGGTGACGATGCCCGGCGACGAAGCGACGTTCTTGGTCGGCGGCGAGATCCCGATTCCGTACTCGACCGGCCTGGGTCAGGTCAGCATCCTGTACAAAGACTACGGCGTGAAGCTCGACGTGACGCCGACGTTGTTGGGTAGCGGCTCGGTTGAATCGAAGATCGCTCCAGAAATTTCCGATCTCGATTTCCAAAACGCCGTTACGATCAACGGCTTCGTCATCCCGGCGCTCAAGGTAAGCCGGCTCGCGACCGATGTAATAACCCAACCGGGCGAAAGCATCATTATGGGCGGCTTGCTCCGCCGCGTGGAAACGAAATCTATACAAAAGATACCGCTGCTTGGCGACATCCCCGTTCTGGGCAAGCTCTTCCGCTCGACGCTGTATCAAAA
>JBPYDW010000109.1:0-4111 GCA_051986335.1 Vulcanimicrobiaceae bacterium
GACTCGCGACGGGAGCGGGGCCTGCGTCCCTAGCGCGGGGGCCACGCTCGACGATTGCAGCGGAGTGCCGGTCGTTGTGCATGCAGCCAAGACCGCGACGCTGACGCTAGCGGTACAACAATTAAAAAAGCGACTCATTATATGCTCCATTCTGAACGGCATAATCAGCCCTGCCAATGCAGGGCCGCTCCGTTCTCCCCGGACTTCAAGAAGCGTACCACAAGTCGCCAGCTTCCACCTTGATCGAACGCAATAGGCTATCTTTGGGCGAAGGCTCTAAAAAAAGCAGTCGCCTCGGCGCCTTGCTCTTCAGCAACGGATCTCGACACCACGGAAGCCGGCGCGCCGGCTTTCCTTAAAGCGACGCGCAGACCGGTTAAAAGCACCACGTCTTTTCCTCGAGCGATGTCCTGAGCCGTCGGTTCAACCCGCACGTCCGGCTGTAAGCCGATCCGCTGCGTTTGCCGACCATCAGGCCAGCGCACGCTAGCGCCGGAAAACATGAGCTGCAAACGACCGGGAACCATGAAGCTGGTCACATCTCCATCGGCCCCAACGGTAGGAGTGCCCACGAACTGCATGTCGTCGGCAGCGCGGAACATCATACCCGTGTACTCGGCCTGGCTGATGGTCTGTTCGTTGATCAGCAAGACGGTTGGGTGCAGATATTTTGACTTGCCCGGAATGCTCGGAATTAGATCGTAACTGCTTATCATCGTGGGCAGAAACTCATCACTAGCGTCTTGCGACGCCATGTTGCGCACGAGGGGCATTTCGTACAGCGAGATTTTGACCCGCTCCCGAGCGGTGAGCCGCGGCGCTATCGACCAGGCCGTCTCGTTAGGATAACCGCGATCGTCGAAAACGATCGCGCGAGTGCCGGCTAAGGCAACGAACATCGGATCGACCTGATCGACGGTAAGTCTCGTCAAGTCCACATAGCCGACGTTTCCGGCGAGGATTCGATAGACCTGACTTGTGCTCTGAGCGGGAACGTGAAATCTCCAGCGTCGCGTAAGTGTAAGAGTCTTTGTCGTGTCACTCGGCGCGCGCACCAGCAACGAAACCGTCGTGCCGTTCTGCCCGGATGTCGCCATTTGCAGCGCGTGGGATAGGCTCGCCTGCGGCGTCGATGCATTGACATAGGCTTGCCATCGCCGTATCGCCGATTGGGTCGGCTCTCCGTCGATTGCGAGAATGACGTCGCCGATCTGCGCGCCCGCCGTCGATGCCTCCGAGCGATCGACGAAATCAGTGATTACCGCCTCGCCATGCAAATAACGTATTGAGACGGGAGGAGTGGCGAGGAAATACTTGATGTACTCCCAGCCGCCAATTACCCCGTGCGAGTCGTGGAGATGGGCGTAGAACTTTGAAATGGCGAGGTAGTAATCGCGCGGTGTCGCAGCCTGTTGCACTTCCGGAATTGCCTGCGCCAGGGCTGCGTCCCAGTCGTCATGCATGAGCTCCGTGTAGGGAGAGAAGTACCGAATTACGTTGTAAGCTTCGACGGCAGCCAACGCACGATACGGCGCTTCCGGAAAAGCTGCGCCGTAGCTCGGCGCGGCGGCCGAAGAACTCGCGGGTGTGACCGGTGACAACGCCGACTTGCCAGTGCCTATAGGTCTGTCTGTCGCCGCGATTGCGCTCTGCGTTGCAACGTCAGGAGCGGATCCGGCACGCAAAACTATCATCGCAGGCGAGCTTAGATCGAGCGTCTTAGCGTAGTCGGCAGACCTGACCGCTGCCGAAACTCCCTCAGTCAGGGGAATCATCGTCGAAGAAGCCGCCAGGTTCGGGGCCCGGCCATCGACAACCACGTGACACTCTCCCGCGTCGATGAGGGCCAGTACCAGCGGCGGAATCTCACTATTTTCGTTGACGACGATGCTCACTCGTATTGGGTGCTTCGCCGTCCCTAGGACCGGCGAGCCCGTTTCGTCGCCGACGATCATGCCGTAAAAACCGGGGTTGATTGTTGACGGCAGGCCGCGGTACGTGATCGTTCGCGTACTGGGCGTAAAGATGGTGCCGTAAACTAACGGCATGCGATCGTACGTCGGTTGCAGGGTGTTGTCGATTCCGCCTGCTTCATCGGGCGTCAGCTGCCGCGACACACGAAGATCGATAACGACGCCCTTCGCTGTTGCGGCGTCGCCCACGAACCTGTCGACCGTTGCGTCCGCGCCGACGCTGTTTGAAGCAAATGCGGCCGGATCGCCGAGGCGAAGGATGGCGACGCCGTTTTGTGTTTGTAACGTATACTCGGGTCCGCCCGGCGCAGACGTCGCGGCTGACGCCCCGACGATGCGGGTCGCGGGGTCGTGAAGCGCGGCAAGCATCTGTCCTACGGCGGCGGCGTATTCGGCCGTCGATCCGGCAGCTTCGATCGCTCCGAGGTTCTGCGCGAACGCCCTGTCCCAATCGGCGTCGGGATTCCCGGCGACGTCCGGATCGAAGTACTCGATGGCACCCCAAAGCCGGGCGACCGCGACCATACGTGCCGCGGCCTGCGCATCGGTCGGGTTCGATGCCGCGACGGCGCTCCAAGGCTGCATACATAGAGCAGCGCCCACAAAGCCTAATAAGACTCTGCGAGTGTAGCGGGTAACTCGGATAGTGCAAGTCATGGCTTCCTCAATTGCAGGAATGCCCAGCGGCATGTATTTCAGCGAGTTCAATGAGCCGACCTTGTGGCGGTTCGCAACCCTATTGTCGCACCCGGTGAGCGCGGGTCCCAGGCACATCCGGACAACTAACCCACACATCTCGGCCTATGGCTCGCGGATAGCCGCGGAGGACGAGCTGGCTCAAATGACAACATTGTGCGCCCATTGTGCCGCACGCGGCATTACTTGGGCCTTACTCGCCGCTCAAAGTTCCGGTTGCTGTGATTCTGCTGTGATCGCGGTGATCCGCTTGGCCTAGTTTGCCGGCATCGCGCCGCGCGTAAAACTCGCTGAGCAGGTGCCAGACCGATGCGTGCGAACGCTCGCTCATCGTGTGACGGCATCGCTTTGCCGCCGCTCGTATTGCTGACATGAGCACAAACTACATCGGCCTGCGTCACCGACCCGTTACCGGAGCAGCCGGATGATCGCAATTCCGGTTTCGGACGCAGCAGTGCGGCGGACGTTGCGTTCGGCTGTCGTTCTAGCAATCGCCGTCACCACGCTCGCGTTTTCTGTCCCGCATCTCGTGGCGAGTGGGCTGGGCACCGGGGAGCCGGCCTTCTACACCGCCGCAAACGTGGTCGTTTACGAGTACCCGCGCGCTCGTGCAGCCCACATCCAACTCGGAGACCGTATCGACTATTCGCTGATGCCAGCAGATGAGCGGTACGGCAATCCCGGCGACGGGCTCCGGCTGCCGCCGTTAGGCAAACCGGTCTCCTATGTCGTGGAGCGCGATGGCAGAAAACGCGTCGTGACGTTTGCTGCCGCACCAATCCATTGGGGCGGCTGGCGCATGACAGGCAACATGTTACCGCGATTCGCTGCAGAGGCCGCTTTTTTCGTTCTCGTGTTGCTGGCGTCGGCGCTCGTCCTGATAAGGCCGACGCTGCTTTCTTGGGCCTTTTTTCTCTTCATCGGCGGGTACGGCGCCGTAATGCCGGATGGGTACTCCTTTTTGCTGCCCTGGGCGTACGCCGCCTTAGTCGTCGCTGCCGACATTATCGCGGGGCTGGGAGCGATCGGCTATCTCGCGCTCGCATTCTATCTCGATCCAAGGCGCCGAATTCGCCTTCACGTGGCTCTCGCCATAGGGGCAGTGCTTCTGGCCGTCATCGTCGCACCGGTTGCGACGAGCGACCTGCGCGAGCTCATCCAGGGAACGCGCACTGCGTCGCCGGTCGCCGGGTGGGCAAGTTTTTCCGCCGTGTGGTTCTGCTACGTCGCCGGATGCGTTCTCTTGCTGCGACTAGCTGCAAGTACCGGAACCTCGAGCATCGTGCGTTTTCTCGCCGTACTACTCGCAATTATCGGAGCGTGCACGATCCTCGGATGGACGCAGGTCGCCGTTCAGAAGAACGCGTGGTACTTTGCGAACCTGCCCTCTGCCGTACTGGACCACGGAATCACCAATGCACACGACGTGGCGCCCTGGCCTA
>JBPYDW010000110.1:0-2717 GCA_051986335.1 Vulcanimicrobiaceae bacterium
TTCTGCTGTTCGAGGGCATCGGCGACACGATTCGCGTCTCGCTGGCCGCCGATCCGATCGAAGAGGTTCCGGTTTGCTGGTCGCTGCTCAAGTCGTTGGGCCTGCGCGAAAAAGGTTTTGAAATCACGGCCTGCCCGTCGTGCGGACGCGCCGAAATCTCGGTGCTCGAGCTCGGCCGCGCGGTCGAAGCGATCGCGCGTGAATACTCGGCGCCGGTGAAGGTTGCGGTCATGGGGTGCGTCGTCAATGGGCCGGGTGAATCGAAGATGGCCGACGTCGGCGTCGCCGGCGGCAAGGGCAAGGGCGCGATCTACCGCGCCGGCGAGCTGGTCGGCACGTATCCGGAAGCGCAGTTGCTCGGCGCCCTGCGACTCGAGATCGAAAAAGTCATCGCCGAAAAGTATCCCAACCATGCAGGCTCGCCGTCTGCGCATCCGGAGCATGCCGGCTCGTCGTCGGCGGTGGAAGTGAAGCCGTGAGATATCGCGCACCGGCCTGGCAAACGCTGGCGTTCACGGCAATCGTCGCCGTCATTGCCTCGGCGACGTGGGCGTTCTCGCGCCCGGTCGAGCTGCGCTTCGATGGCCATACCGTGAACAGCGACGTGCCGCCGATCGCGACCCGGGCAAAAGTATTCGTGCCGATGCGGGCGCTATCGGATGCGATGGGCGCCGACACGACGCTGGACGAAAAGACCCACGAGGTGACCGTCACGCGCGGCGATCGCGCCTTCCGGGTGAAGATCGGCTCGACCCACGCCAAGCTAAACGGCATGCCGGTCACACTTCACGAGGTGCCGTTCCGCGTTCGCGGCCGCGTGATGATCGGGATGAGGCAGTTCGCCGAAGCCTTCGGAATGCGCGCGAACTACGACGCGCACGAACGCCGCATCGACATCAATAGCAACGGCATCGTCGCCATCGACCGCGGGGAGTAGAGTTCCCCGAACGACCGCCCGTCGCTCGGGACGCGCGCGATTTTACGTCCATGTAAAATCGCTACTCACTTCGCGTCCGCTCTCGCCATCCTGGCTTCGCGGCCGCCTCAGATGCCCTCGCTTCCCGGGCAGTCGTTCGAGAACTCTCGCATTGTCATCCTGAGCGCAGCTCGCGTTAGCGAGCGCAGTCGAAGGACCGGCGTAACGAATTGCTCCGCCGCGGGCACCGAGCTCTACACTGATTCTCTCAGGGCTTCCGGCTCGATCACCGGGGCGATCTCCTCGGGCTTGGATTTCCAGAAGCCGTAGCAAAAGAAGAAGATCAAGCCGCCGATCATGGCGATGATGAAGTACGTCCACGTCCAGCGCGACAGGCCGAAGATCGCCAGGAACAGCGAGCAGACGATGCCCAACGTCGGGAAAAGCGGGACGAACGGCACGCGGAACGAGCGGGGCATATCGGGCTTACGCTTGCGCAAATACAGCACGCCCGCACAGACGACGGTGAACGCGACGAGGGTGCCGATGTTGACCAGGTTGAGCAGCTGCGTTAGCGGGACGATCAACGCTAGAATCGCGACGGCGACGCCGACGATCATCGTGGTGATGAACGGCGTCTTGAAGCGAGGATGCACCTTAGCGACCGCCGGCGGGAGCATCTTGTCGCGTGCCATCACGTAGAAGATACGCGTCTGGCCCAGCAGCGAGGCCAGCGCCACGCTCGTCGTCCCCGCCAGTACGCCGACGGTAATGATCCAGTTCACGAAGGGGAGGTGCAACGGCGCCAGCGCAGCGACGAGCGGATCCTTCACCGGCACTTGCGACCAGGGCAGCGCCCCGACCAGCACGATCGCCGTCGCGCAGTATAGCAGCGTCCCAATGGCCAGCGCCCCGATAACGCCGAGCGGCACGTCGACCTGCGGATTCTTGCACTCTTCGGCCGTCGTCGTTGCCGTGTCGAAGCCGATGTAACTGAAGAAGACGAACGCGCTGATTGCGATGATGCCGTACGGCTGCGCCGTCGACGAATAATCGGCCATCCCGCCGAACGGCTTGAGCGCTCCCCAACCGTACGGCGCAAACTGCGCCAGGTGCGACGCATGAAACAGCGCGCTTCCGGCGACGATGAACACGATCAGCGCCGAGATCTTGAGCACGACGAAGATGTTGTTGGTCGTCGCCGATTCGCGAATGCCGAACGTCAGCAGTCCGCTCAACCCCAAGACGAAGAGCGCGGCCACGACGTCGTACTGTGAGTGGGCAAAATCGTAGGTGTTCAGCTGCCACCACTGCCCGTGCACGATGAGGTTGGAAGTCGACGCCCACGCCGGAACGATGAAGCCGAAGCCCTTGAGCACGTCCTGAATCGCGGCCGAGAACTGTTGAGCGACCGGCGCGGCGCTGATGCCGTACTCGAAGATAAGGGCAAAACCGATGATCCAGGCAAATAGCTTGCCCATCGTCGCGTAAGCGTACGTATACGCGCTGCCGGCGACCGGCACCATAGCGCCCAGTTCGGCGTAGCAGAGCGCGGCGAAGAACGAAGTCAAACCCGCCAAAAGGAACGAGACGATCACCGCGGGCCCCGCGCCTTTGACGCCGGTCCCGATCGTGGTGAAGATGCCGCCGCCGATCATCGTTCCCAGGCCGATTGAGACCAGATCCCGCGCGGTAAGGGCCCGGCGCAAGACTTTGCTCTTTCCGACCTCGCGCAGCTTATCAACATTGCTCGTGGCAAAAAGCTGCGATGCAAACGACATGGCCGAGGGGCTTCGCAGGC
>JBPYDW010000111.1:0-3867 GCA_051986335.1 Vulcanimicrobiaceae bacterium
CTCGAGCGTGTCCGGTAATGTCACCCAGAAACGCGATCGTGTCGAAGACCTCGTCGAGCGTGGACGGCTCGAGCGAGACGATGCGCGGATCGGTCGAAAGGCGCTTTGCCGCTCGCGCGACGACGCGATAGTCGACCGCGCAGACCTGACACAATTCTTGGGTGACGATGAGATCGGGCTTGAGCGTTTCCAACAACTCGGAATCGAGATTGTAGAGACTCGAACCCGCGTGCAACGCCGCCTTGACGTGGCGGTCGATCTCCGCTGACGTGCCGGCCTGCTCGAGTGCCGCCGAGGTAACGCGCGGAAGAGATCGCACTCCCTCGGGGTAGTCGCACTCGTGGGTGATGCCGACGAGATCTTCGCCTGCGCCGATCGCGCACAGGATCTCCGTAGCACTCGGCAAGAGGCTAACGATGCGCATCGTCGGCGCTCCCAACGCGACTACTGGCCTTGTGCCAACGCATAACCCCGTTGTCCGTCAAAGGTGTAGAGGTTCTCCGTCTTTATCACGTCCAGACCGGCGCGGGCGCAGGCATCCAAAAGTGCCACGACGCGTTCGGGTCCGAAGCCCCCGTCCTCGCCCTCAAAACGGCACGACCAATGATCGCTCCAGAACGTGTCCGGGTTTCCCGCCGGCCAGACTTTGGTGCCGCGATTGCTGATCACCGTCAGCTTCGCGCCGGCGACGCCGAGCCCGTTGAGCCGGCGAGCGAGGTCGTCGGGGGTTGCGCCGGGCCCGTCTAGGAAGACGTCGACGCCGACGTGGCGTTTGGCGACGGCCGCGCCCGAGGCGCGTGCCGCCAGATCCATCTGCGCGCCGGCGGCATATTCGACCGGATCCAGAAACTGCGGCAACTGTCCCAGCCGTTCGATGACTGCGTCCGCGAACTCGCGCGTTCCGACCTTCTGTTTGCTCGTGCCTTCCTTGAAGATGTCGTAGGTGTGAATGCCGTCCTCGATGGTGCGAAGCCAGGCGTTATGCGCGCGTTGCGCAACATCGCCTTGACCGATGTGCGAGAGCATCAAGAACGCGCCGTGCAGCAAACCCGATGGATTCGCCAAATTCTGGCCGGCGCGGCGAGGCGCCGAGCCGTGAATCGCTTCGAACATGGAACAGTGATCGCCGATGTTGGCCGACCCGGCCAATCCGACCGAACCGGTCATTTGCGCGGCTACGTCGGAGAGCACGTCGCCGTACAGATTGGGCATCACCAAGACGTCGAAGGCCTCGGGAGTATCGGCCAGCTTGGCGGCGCCGATGTCGACGATCCAATGCTCGTGCTCGATATCCGGATACTCGGCGGCGATCTCGTCGAAGACCTTATGAAAGAGGCCGTCGGTGATCTTCATGATGTTGTCTTTGGTGAAGCACGTAACTTTCTTGCGCTTGTTGGCGCGCGCGTACTCGAAGGCGTAGCGCACGATGCGTTCGCTGCCGGGCCGCGAGATGAGCTTGAGGCACTGCGTCACTTGCGCCGTCTGCCGGTGCTCGATTCCGCCGTACACGTCCTCTTCGTTCTCGCGGACGATGACGACGTTCATGTGCGGATGCTTGGTCGCAACGTAGGGGTAAAGCGAGGAGCAGGGGCGGACGTTCGCATACATGCCGAGCGTTTTGCGAACGGTCACGTTGAGACTCTTAAAGCCGCCGCCTTGCGGCGTGGTGATCGGTGCCTTCAAGAAGACCTTGGTTCGGCGCAGCGATTCCCACGATGCGGGTTCGATGCCGTTGCTCAGCCCGCGATTGTAGATAGCTTCGCCGATGTCGATGCGCTCGATATCCAAGGAGGCGCCGGCGGCAGTGATGATGCGCAGGGTGGCGTCCATGATCTCGGGGCCGATCCCATCTCCGTAGGCGACGGTAACCGGAACCTTCTTCGCGGTGGCAATCGTGGCCAATTCGTTCTCCAGAGGCGTCTAGCAAAAAGCCTGCTTTGCATTGGCGGTTGGCGGGCAGAGTCTTTTCCTCGCGCGAGCGAATTGGGCGGCCATGTTTGAGCGCGCCGACATCGACGTCTTGGAGGCCGTCTATACCACGGTCGCGCCGGCGGGCGCGCCCGACGGCGGCGGTGTGCACATGGCTCAGGCGTTCGAGCGGCTGCCGCGCCCGCGGGCGGCGGCCGTGCTGATGGCGGTCCGGGCGTTGCGCAACTCGGTATTTGGCCTGGCGCTGGTTGGACGAGCGCGGCCTTTCGCAACGTTCGCCCCGGAAATGCGCGAGCGCTACTTACGGGCAATGGCGCGCAGCAGCGTGCCGGCGTTCCGTTCGGCGTATGCAGCACTGGTGCGCGTCGCACTCTTTGTGGCGTATACCAGCGACGAGCCTCACAGTCCACTGTGGAACGCTATCGGCTATCCTGGTCCGCGCGACGATCTGCCGCGCGACGACGCGCCCGTCACTCGTTCGAATGACTTTCCCCGACGGGTGGATGCGATCGTCATCGGTTCGGGGGCCGGCGGAGGTGTCGCCGCCAGCGTCTTGGCCGCCTCCGGGTTGCGCGTGCTGGTCTTGGAAGCGGGACCCTGGCCGGCGCCGGTCGCTCGACGCCAGCTGGAGCGCGCGGCGTTTGCAGATTTGTATCTCGAGTCGGCGCTGTGTGCCGCTAGCGACGGCGCAATATCGATCCTCGCCGGCTCGTGCGTCGGCGGCGGTACGGCCGTAAACTGGACCACCTCGCTGCAATTGAGCGATGAAGTTGCGGCGGATTG
This sequence comes from Vulcanimicrobiaceae bacterium, assembly GCA_051986335.1. GTDB lineage: Bacteria > Vulcanimicrobiota > Vulcanimicrobiia > Vulcanimicrobiales > Vulcanimicrobiaceae > JBPYDW01. The sequence continues at coordinate 2,713 of JBPYDW010000111.1, forward strand.
GGAGCGCGCCAGCGGCGGCATCGACTTTGGCAACTCGCTGGCGTCTTCGTACGAGGCGGTATCCCAGCGTCTGGGGCTCCTGCCCGTTGCGGCGCACAATGCCAACAACGCGGTCATCGCTCGCGGAAGCGCGGCTTTGGGCTGGCGATGCGTTGCGCAGCCGCGCAACGCAACGAATTGTGGCGACGGCTGCGGATACTGCACCTTCGGTTGCGCGTACGGCCGCAAACAATCGACGGATCGTACGTTCCTGCGCGACGTCATCGATGCCGGTGGATGGGTCGTCGCCGACGCTCGGGTCACCGGTATCGCGCTGGAAGACGGGCGGGCCATCGGCGTGCGCGCGCACATCGGCGGCGAAGAGCGCTTCATTGGGGCGGATCGCCTCGTGGTTTGCGCGGCGGGCGCGCTGCGCACCCCCGCGTTGCTGGCAAGATCGGGGGTTTCGCCGGCGCACTTGGGACGCCACCTCCATCTGCATCCGACGACCGCGGTGATCGCCGAGTTCGACCAGCCCGTTCGCACTTGGGAGGGTCCAATGCAGTCGGCGATGTGCGACGAGTTCGGCCACGTAGACGGCGGCTACGGCGTACGCCTGGAAGTGGCGCCCGCGCATCCGGGGTTGACCGCACTGTCGGTGCCCTGGCTTTCGCGGCGCGATCATGGGGAGAAGATGCTGCGTGCGCAAGACTGCGCCGCGTTGATCGCGCTCGTGCGCGATCGCGGCGAGGGATGGGTAACCAACACCGCGCACCCGACCGTTCATTACCAATTGGATCGCTACGATGCGCGCCATCTCAAGCTTGGAATCGAGAAGCTGGTCGAGTTGGCATTTGCAGCCGGAGCGCGACGCATCGAGACGCTGCACGCGCGACCCATCGAGGCGGATGCGAGCGGTGCGTCGCGCAAAAGCGTTGCCGCAGCAATCGAACGCAGTGCCGTGGGGCCCAATCGAATCGGGCTTTTTTCAGCGCATCAGATGGGAACGGCCAGGATGCACGCTGCGCGCAGAGCAGGTGTGGTCGACGCCTGCGGGCGCGTTAACGGCTACCGTAATCTGTTGGTGGCCGATGCCTCGGTGTTTCCGCTGGCTTCGGGCGTGAACCCAATGCTAACGATCATGGCGCTGGCCCATCGAACGGCGTCGCACGCGCT
>JBPYDW010000112.1:0-3413 GCA_051986335.1 Vulcanimicrobiaceae bacterium
TGCGGATAGGGTGACGAGATCTTGGCGAGCAAGGCTTTCACTGCGGCATCCTGACCGATCAGCTCGCGCAGGTTCTGCGGGCGCAACTGTTGCAGCGCCGATGCCGCCAACGTGCGTTGCGAGATGCTTTCCAGCTCCTCAAGCTTCTGTTGCGTCGCCGGCGTTTCGGGGCCGCCGTCTTCGCGCAGCGCTTCCATCTTGAGGTCCTTGAGATATTCATCGTGACGCTCGGCCATCTTCGCGTTCACCTTGCGGTCGATCGCGTCGGTAACGCTCTTCTGCGCAATGAGATCGGCCATCGCTTCCTCGATCTCCCCGAGCGCCTTGCGCTGCTGGGCCCGCGTCGTCATGCGCTCGATGGTCGGATCTTCGAAGACCAGCCGCTGCAGCGCGCACAGGCGGTCGACCAAGTGCGACGAGCGCATCATCTTCAGCGCGTTGACTTTGCCGGCGCGCAGCACCACTTTATCGCTGCCCAGCACCGAGCCGAGCACGTCAAAAAGCGCCGACACATAACGCCCCAGCTCATCCTCGACGCCGAACTTCCGGCGCAGGCGCGAGGCGTAGCGGTTCTCGACGCTCGTAGACATCTGCGGCCCTAGACGGGCAGCGCCGCGACCACGTTCACGGTCGCTTTTGCGACGACGTTCTTGTACAGTTTGATTTCGACCGGATACGAGCCGAGCGATTTGATCGCTCCCTTGATCTCGATCTTGTGCCGGTCGACGTTGACCGACAGCTCACGCTCGATAGCGTGGGCAACGTCGGCGTTGGTAATCGCGCCGAAGAGTTTCCCGTTGCCACCGGCCTTCGCCGGTACTGCTAGCGAAGCGTTTTCGAGTTTGGCCGCCAAATCTTTGGCTTGGGCGAGCTCTTGCTCGTCGCGCTTCACCTTCGCCTTTTTCTGCGACTCGAGGACGGCCAGCGCGCCCTTGTTGGCTTCGACCGCCAGGTTACGCGGCAACAGGAAGTTGCGGGCGTAGCCTTCGGCCACGTCGGCGACCTCGCCGGTTTTTCCGAGCGCTTTCACATCGCTCAACAGGATGACTTTCATCTACGGTGCGGATTCCTCGAAGTTTACTCCGACACGAAGGGCAGGAAGGCGATGATGCGGGCACGTTTGACGGCGACGGTAAGCATGCGCTGATGCTTGGCGCAGTTGCCGGAGATACGGCGCGGTACGATCTTGCCGCGCTCGGAGACGTACTTACGCAACCGATTCACGTCGCGATACGAAACGTCGATGGTTTTTTCCGCGCAAAAAGTGCACGGCTTGCGTTTGGGGCGGCGATCTTTCGCCGCGCGCTTGGGTCGAGTTGCCACGTATTGTCCTTTCGACTAGGTGGTTTGTGGCCGCGCCTAAGGCGAAGCCCTAGCCACGTGACGCCGCGCGCCACGACCGGCAAACGGGCCGGATTTCTCTTAAGCTCGCCAGGGCAGAAAGAAAGCCGCCGGTTCAGGCGACTCGCTCGGGTGAGCCGGGCTGGATAATACCACGCCGGTGCGACCCATTCCACCCCTGAAGCCACAGCTGAGCCCATCGGGCAAAATCTGCCATGAGGATATGCCATCTGTATGGCACGTTTGTCGAGCGTGGGGCTCGCGAACCTCACTTGGAGGTACCTGGCGGTCGCCTACTCAGACACCGGACTGCCATAGAAAATTGAAGCGATTTTGAGAGGCGGGTCACAGCCCGGTTCGTATGATTGATGGAGCAAAGTGCTGGAGGGCGACATGCTTAAACGGGCCATCGTCTCACTTGTAGTTCTCGTGCTCGCCGCTGGGCTGGCGGCTTCCGCCGACCAGGGCTACCTTACCCCGATCTATCGCGGACCGATGACGCCCACGGAGCAGGCGTTCGTGAAGTCGATCCAAGCCGACCTGATGAAACGATTCCCGACCGCTGCCGACGCCGAGAAGGCCGGCTACGTTCGTTACACGTCGGAAGACGACACCGGCGCGATAAGTTACGCCAACCCAACGCTGTTTGCGACGCCCGATCCGCAGCATCCCAGTCAGCTGTGGTACGACAAAAACGGAAACCTACTGGGCGCCGACTTCTCGGTGCTGAAGAAAGACAACACGCGGGCGACGATCTTCGGCGTAAATCCGGGCCGGGATTGGGAGTTTGACGGACATATCCACTACGTGTTGCGCGACAGCGACGGCAAGATGCTCTACGACAAGTGGGTTTGGGAAGACGCATACAAAACGGCCGGCGGCGATGTGACGCATCCCTCCGCGGCCGTCTTAGTCAAGATGGGGAAGGCCGACAACCCCAGCCAGGTCGTCACCGTCTTCGACTTTCCATCGATCTGGGACCTGATCGTGTGGGTGAAGCCCAATCCCAGCGGCGCATTCGCGTACAAGAACCCCGACGTCAAACCCTAAGCCGCGTAAGGCCGGCGGCGCGCGATCTTGTTACAACAAGAACGGCTCGCCGAAGGCGGCATTTGCTACCAAGAAGCTGGCCGAACGGGCGATTCCGCGCACTAGTACCGGCTTGGCCCCTTACGCCTGCGAAAAGCACGGTTGGCATCTCGGTCACCGTTGAACCGCCATGAGTATTGACGGTTGGGGCGAATCGGCGTAAGAGTGGGTCACCGATGACAGGTCAAGGCGCCGATCGTCTCGAGCGGTCACTGCCACGGCGCGCGTACTGCGACGCCGAATTTTTTGCCCGTGAGCAGCGAGCGATCTTTGGGGATCAGTGGTTCCTGGTCGGCCGCGCCGAGCAACTGGCGCAATCCGGCGCCTATCGCGTGGTGGAAGTCGCCGGCGAGAGCATCGTTTTGGTGCGCGACGGCGACGCGATTTACGCCCATATCAACCTCTGCCGGCATCGCGGCAGCCGCCTTCTGTCCGGCGAAGGAACGTTGCGCGGCGCAATTCGCTGTCCGTACCATGCGTGGGCGTACGCCGGCGACGGCACGCTGCTGGCATCACCGTTCATCGAACGCGAAACGATTCCAGCGAGTGCCACCCATTTGCATCCGGTGCGAGTAGCACGGTGGGGCGGATTTATCTTCGTCCATCTCGGCGCCGAAAGTAACCCAGACGATACGCTCGAGCAGCAACTCGGCGCGGTATCGCAACGTCTCGCGCGCTATCCGCTCGACGAGCTTCGGACCGCGACGTCGATCGATTACGACGTCGCAGCGAATTGGAAAGTGCTGCTGGAGAACTATAACGAGTGCTATCATTGCGCGGGCGTCCATCCCGAACTGTGCCAAGTCGTTCCGGCGTTCAAGCGGCACGGCGGGGCCGGGCTGGATTGGGAAAACGGAATTCCTCACCGCGACGGCGCCTTTACCTTCACCGCAACGGGAACGACCTCGCGGGAAACATTCCCCGGACTCGACGACAACGAGCGCGTGCGCCATAAGGGCGAGCTCATCTATCCAAACTTCATG
>JBPYDW010000113.1:0-6008 GCA_051986335.1 Vulcanimicrobiaceae bacterium
ATCGTCGCGCCGCGTGGGTTATACCAGCACTATGGCCAGAATTTACGAAAACCTCGCCGACACATTCGGCAATACTCCGCTCGTGAAGATACCTCGCTTGACGAAGGGTCTTCCGGCAACGATTCTCGTGAAGATGGAATCGTTCAATCCTGCCGGTTCGGTGAAGGATCGCATCGGAGTTGCGATGATCGAGGCGGCCGAACGGGAAGGACGGCTGCGTCCGGGGGTGACGATCGTCGAGCCGACGTCGGGGAACACCGGTATCGCGCTGGCCTTTGTCGCGGCGGCGAAGGGCTATCCGCTGATTCTCACCATGCCGGAAACCGCAACGATCGAGCGGCGCAACCTGTTGCGCGCGTACGGTGCGCAAGTCGTCCTGACGCCAGGCTCCGAGGGCATGCCGGGCGCAATTCGCAAAGCGCAAGAAATTCACGACGCCGATCCGGCACGGTTTTTCATGCCGCAGCAGTTCGACAATCCGGCGAATCCGGAAATTCATCGCCGCACCACGGCCGAAGAGATCTGGCGCGACACCGACGGCAACGTCGACGCGTTCGTCGCAGCCGTCGGAACCGGTGGAACGATCACCGGGGTGGGCCAGGTGCTCCGCGAGCGCAAGCCGGGGGTCGCGATCATCGCGGTCGAGCCGGATGGCTCGGCGGTCCTCTCCGGCGGAAAGCCCGGGCCTCACAAGATTCAGGGCACAGGTGCAGGCTTTGTGCCGTCCATCCTCGATACGAAGATTTACGATGAAGTCATCCGTGTGACCGACGCCGATGCGATTGCCATGGCGCGGCGCGCGGCTCGCGAGGAAGGCATGCTCGTGGGCATCTCCGCCGGTGCGAATATTTGGGCGGCGATGCAAATCGCACAGCGGCCGGAATTTGCGGGGAAGACCATCGTGACCGTCGGATGCGATACCGGTGAACGCTACTTGAGCAATCCGGTATTCGCCGAACAGGAGGCCGTAATCGTCGAACCATCGCTCGCCTGAAGGCCCGCCCCTCGTTGAGGTCGTGCGCAGCGGCCTCGTCGAGTCCGTTCATCATGCCGCCGCGTGCGTCTCCGACGCGCGCGGCGCTATTGTGCTATCGTTCGGCGATATCGACGTGCCGATCTTCTTGCGCTCGACGGCCAAACCGTTCATCGCAGCTGCGGCGCTGGTGGCCGGTGCCGGGGAGCGCTTTGGCTTAACGCAAGGCGAGATCGCGGTCATGGCGGCGTCGCACGTGGGCGAACCCTTTCACATCGATGCCGTCCGCTCGATTCTGCAAAAGATCGGGATGGAAGAATCCGCCCTGCTGTGCGGTGCACACATGCCATACGACCCGAGTTCCGCCGAAGCGTTGATTCGCACCGGCCAAAAACCGACCGCCATCTACAACAACTGCTCGGGAAAACACGCGGGCATCTTGGCATTGTGCAAGACGATCGGTGCGGATCCCGCGACGTACTTGGAGCCCACCAATCCGGCACAAGTGGAGATCCTCGCGCTCTGCGCGCGTCTGAGCGACGACGATCCGGCAACGTGGCCGATCGGTGTCGACGGCTGCGGCATTCCGGTCTATGCAACGCCGTTGCGCAATGCGGCGCTCTCCTTTGCGCGCCTAGCGACGCTGCAAGGGGTAAGCGAGGGGGATGCCGTTGCGCTGCGCACTGTGCGCGATGCGATGATCGCCTATCCCGAATACGTCAGCGGTACGCACGAATTCGATGCGGCATTGATGCACGCCGGTGCCGGAAATCTCGCCTCCAAGAGTGGAGCCGAAGGCGTGCACGGCGTTGCGGCTATACGCCAGGGTCTCGGTTACGCGGGCAAAGTGATCGATGGCGCGAGCCGGGCCCGGTCTGCGCTGACCGTCGGGATGCTCGCCGCGGTGGGGGTATTGGATGATGCGGCGGTCGAACGGCTGGCGAACTACGCCCGGCCGGTAGTGTATAATCGAGCAGGAAGGGCCGTAGGAGAGATCCGCGCCCGTATCGTCGCCGTCGAAAAAGCGAGATAGAACCATTGTCTGACTACATCGCCGCGTTGGGCGAGCGGGTGCTCGTCTACGACGGAGCCATGGGCACCCAACTCATGGCGCTGGAACTCACAGCCGAGGACTTCGGCGGAACGCGTTACCACGGCTGTAACGAAGCGCTCGTGCTGACGCGCCCCGATATCGTGCGCAGCATTCATGAGGCGTACTTCGAAGCCGGCGCCGACGTCGTCGAAACGGATTCGTTCACCGCCTCGCGCTTGAAACTCGACGAGTACGGGCTCGGCGAGAAGACGTACGAGATAAACCTGCGGTCGGCGCAACTAGCGCGCGAAGCCGCAACGACATATGCGACAGCCAAACGCCCGCGCTTCGTCGCCGGCTCGATGGGGCCGACCGGCATGTTGATCTCATCGTCGGATCCGGCACTTTCAAAGATCACCTACGACGAGCTGGCCGCGCTCTACGCTGAGCAGGCGCGCGCTTTGGTCGAAGGGGGCGTCGATCTGTTGCTGCTCGAGACGATGCAAGATCTGCTCGAGCTCAAGGCGGCGATCGCCGGCATTCACGCTGAGTTTTCCAACGGTCTGCGCCGCGTTCCCATTCAAGCACAGCCGACGCTGATCACCGAGGGGCGCATGCTGCTCGGCACCGATATTCGCGCGATCTGCGCGACGCTCGGCGCCTTGGACGTCCAGGTCGTCGGATTGAACTGTTCGACCGGCCCGGCGCAAATGCGCGACTCAATCCGCTACCTTTGCGAGGTGGCGCCGCAGTTCGTGAGTGTGATCCCCAACGCAGGTCTGCCGCTGATGGGCCCCAAGGGCGAGACGATCTATCCCGAAACGCCTGCGGAGTTAGCACGAGAGTTAGGCGATTTCGTCCGTGAGTTCGGCGTCAACGCGGTGGGCGGTTGCTGCGGGTCGACGCCGGCGCACATCAGTGCCATTCGCGAGCGCGCCGACGCGCTGGAAGCGCAGGGTATTCGCGGCCGCTCGCCCTCCGGAATGGGCGGCGTGCAGTTCGCCGCATCGGCGATGACGGCGGCTTCACTGGAGCAAGAGCCGCGGCCGCTTCTGGTCGGCGAACGTATCAACTCACAAGGATCGCGCAAGCTCAAGCGCTTGTTGTTGGCCGACGACTACGATGCGATCGCCTTGGTCGCACGCGAGCAGGTCGAGGGCGGTGCGCACGTTCTCGATATCTGCTGCGCCCTCACCGAGCGCACCGACGAAGACGTTCAGATGCGCGAAGTGGTCCGCAAGCTGTCGCAGTCGATCGAAGCTCCGCTGATGATCGACTCCACCGAACCGCGCGTCGTTGAAGTTGCGCTGCAGAACTACCCGGGACGCGCTATCGTCAATTCCGTGCACCTTGAGGCCGGTCGCACCAAGATGGACGTGGTCGTTCCCATTGCCAAGGTGCATGGAGCGGGGCTGGTCGCGCTGACGATCGATGAAAGCGGCATGGCCAAAACCGCCGCGCGCAAGCTGGAAGTGGCCAAGCGCATCTACGCGATCGTGGTGGACGAATACGGCATACCGCCGGGAGCGCTTATCTTCGACGATCTCACCTTTACTTTGGCCACCGGCGATGCCGAGTTTGCCAATTCGGCGATCGAAACGATCGAGGGCATTCGCGAGATCAAACGCGAGCTGCCGGGAGTGCTGACGTCGCTTGGCGTGAGCAACGTGTCGTTCGGCTTGAAGCCGGCGGCGCGAGCGGCGCTCAATTCAGCATTCCTGCATCATTGCGTCGAAGCCGGCCTGGACTGCGCTATCGTCAACCCTAAAGAGATAACGCCATACGCGGAGATCGAGGAGGGCGTGCGCACGCTGTGCGACGACTTGATCTTCAATAAGGACCCGAACGCGCTGCAGCGGCTCATCGAGCATTTCGAATCGGTGACGCCGGAGTCGGCGGAATCGGTAAGCGAAAGCGAGGCCGACCAGCCGATCGGCGTGCGGATTCACAACGCCATCCTGCGCCGGCGTAAGGACGGCATCGAAGCCAAGATCGACGAGGCGCTGCTCGATCGCACGCCGGTCGAGGTGCTCAATCAAATTTTGTTGCCGGCGATGAAGGATGTCGGCGACAAATTCGGCGCGGGAGAGTTGATTCTGCCGTTCGTGCTGCAGTCGGCCGAAGTGATGAAGAAGGCGGTGGCCCACCTCGAGCAGTTTCTGGAACGCCAGGAGGGCGTGACCAAGGGCACGGTGGTTCTGGCAACGGTCTTCGGCGACGTGCACGACATCGGCAAGAATCTGGTGAACACGATTCTCACCAACAACGGCTATACCGTGCACGATCTCGGCAAGCAGGTGCCGATGAACGTAATTCTCGAGAAAGCGGTCGAGGTGAACGCCGATGCGATCGGCCTCTCGGCGTTGCTGGTCTCAACCAGCAAGCAGATGCCGATCTGCGTGCACGAGCAAGACGCACGCGGCCTCAGCTTCCCGGTCATCGTCGGCGGAGCGGCCATCAACCGCGATTTCGGGCGCCGCATCGCGTTGCTCGACGAGGGCGCCCGCTTCTTCGATCCCGGTCTCTTCTATGCCAAGGATGCATTTGAAGGGCTGGAAATCATGGACAGGCTTACCAGCGAGGGCGCGGATCGCGCCACCTTCGTCGCACGGATTAAGGATGAAGCCTTTGCCCTGCGCGATCGCGCGAAGACCCCGGTACATGCCGCCGGTCCGGCAGTCGTTTCGGAAGTGAAATCGGAGCGGGTTACGGTTCCGCAGCCCCCGTTCTGGGGTGCGCGAATCCTGCGCGACATCGACGTACGGGCGCTGTGGCCGTGTTTCGACCTTCGCAGCCTCTACCGGCTGTCATGGGGCGCTGCGAACACCAAAGGCGCCGAATTCGAACGTTTGGTGCGCGAAGACTTCGAGCCGCGGTTGCAGCGATATCAGGCGATGGCGTTGACGGGCGATCTCTTGCAGCCTCGGGTCGTCTACGGATACTTTCCGGCGGCCGGTGACGGTGACGACGTGATCGTCTACGATGCAAACGACCGCACGCGCGAAGTCGCCCGCTTTACCTTCGCGCGCCAGCTGGGCGGCGAGCATCTGTGCCTGGCAGACTACTTGCGGGAGCCGGAAGACGGCGGCGCCAGCGACCTGATCGCGCTGCAAGTCGTTACCGTCGGCTCGCGTGCGTCGGAGCGCACCGAAGCGTTGCAGAAGTCGAACGACTACACGGAATCGTATTTCCTTCATGGCTTCTCGGTTCAATCGGCCGAAGCGCTCGCGGAATGGACGCACCGCCGCATTCGCCGCGAACTCGGCTTACCCGATGACGGCGGCAAACGCTACTCTTGGGGCTACGGCGCCTGCCCGGACCTCTCGCAACACGCATCGGCGTTTGCGCTTCTCGGCGCGCAGGAGGCAATCGCGGTTACGCTCACCGATGCGTTCCAAATAATTCCCGAGCAGTCAACGGCCGCGATCGTCATCCATCACCCCAAAGCGTCGTACTTCAACGCCGCCGCCGTCCGCGAGATCGCTACATTGTCATCCTGAGCGCGAAGCGAAGCGAGCAGTCGAAGGACCGCCACAACCTTTGTTGCCGCATGCGACGGCGCCGGTGCTTCGACTGCGGTCGCTGGAGCGACCTACGCTCAGCATGACAAATGGTGGCTAGGCGCCAATCGGTCGGCATGTCATTTCATCGGCTGCTCGGCGCCGCGTTTGCCGCCTGTTATATCGCTGCGTTGGCAGCGTGTTCGTCGGGAAGCGGTTCGGCGCCCAGCGGCACCGCCGTTAAACTTGGCGTCGATCTGCCGCTTTCGGGAGCCGACGCGTCGGTTGGACAGAGTACGCTCAACGGCGTCACGTTGGCAGTGGAAGAAGCGAATGCAAAAATTCCGCCGGGCGGACTGAAGTTCGTCGTCGACGCTTCCGACGACGCCGTGCAGGGAGTGCACAGTCCGCAGCAGGGCGATGCCAACGTGCGCGCGTTTGCTGCGGATTCCAACGTGCTTGCGGTGATCGGACCCTACAACTCCAACGTCGCCAAGGCCCA
>JBPYDW010000114.1:0-36226 GCA_051986335.1 Vulcanimicrobiaceae bacterium
AGAAGCTGCGCGAGCTTCAACTCAAGGCTAACGACGTGCGCCAGGGCATCATCCGGTCGCTCCTAGCCGCCGGCTCCGGTCACTCGGCCGGACCGCTCGACATGGCCGACGTGTTTACCGCGCTGTACGGTTACGTCTTGCGGCACGATCCCACCCATCCCGAATGGCCCGAGCGCGATCGCCTGCTGCTTTCCTGCGGGCACATCGCACCCGTTCGCTACTCGGCGATGGCCAACTTCGGGTATTTTCCGGTTGAAGAGCTGCTCACGCTGCGCAAGTTTGGAACGCGTTTGCAGGGGCATCCGGAGCGCGTCTCGTTGCCGTCGGTTGAGACGACGTCGGGGCCGCTCGGCGAAGGTCTCGCGCAAGGCGCCGGCATGGCGCTGGCGGCGAAGATGGACAAGCAGGACTGGCGCGTCTACGTCGTCACGTCCGATGCCGAACATCAGTGCGGCCTGCATTGGGAAGCGACGATGACCGCCGGAAAATTCAAACTCGACAACTTGATGTGCATCGTCGACCGCAACTTCATACAGATCGATGGGAGCACCGAGGACGTCATGCCGCTCGAACCCTTGGGTGAAAAGTACCGCGCGTTCAACTGGGAGGTTTTCGAGTGTGACGGCAACGACATCGCCGACGTCATCGCCACCATGGAGAGAGCGAAGGCCGTCAAAGGAAAGCCGAGCGTGATCATCGCCAACACCGTGCCCGGCAAGGGCGTCTCGTTCATGGAGGGCGACTACACCTGGCATGGCAAGCCGCCCAACAAGGAGCAAGCGGAAATCGCGTTGCGCGAACTTCAAGACGGCCGTGAAAGGATGCTCGCCCATGCCTGAGGTCACGATGGACGGCGAGGCGCTCAGCTTACGCGGCTACACCGACGCAGCGTCGATCGAGCAGATCCCAACCCGCAACGGTTTTGGCGAGGGACTCATCGAGGCGGGCAAGGCAGATCGCAACGTCGTCGCGATCTGCGCCGACCTCTCCGAATCGACGCGCATGGAGGGCTTCAAGAAAGCACTTCCCGCTCAATACATCGAGATCGGCGTTGCCGAACAGCTGCTGGTCGCGATGGCCGGCGGCCTGGCCGCGGCCGGCAAGATTCCATGGATTGCCAGCTACGCGATGTTCAATCCGGGCCGGTCGTGGGAGCAAGTCCGCACGATCATGGCGCTCAACGAAACAAACGTGAAGATCGCCGGTGCGCATGCCGGCGTGTCGGTCGGTCCGGACGGCGCTACCCATCAAGCGATCGAAGACATCGCGATCATGCGCGTCATCCCGCACATGACCGTGGTCGTGCCGTGCGACAGCGTCCAGACGAAGAAGGCGACGATCGCGCTTTCGCAACGATTCGGACCAAGCTACTTGCGGTTTGCGCGCGAGAAGTCGCCGGTCATTACTACCGAGCGCACCCCGTTCGAGATCGGCCGGGCGCAAACGTTTCGCGAGGGGAAAGACGTAGCAATCGTCGCTTGCGGCATCCTGGTCTACAACGCGCTCATTGCCGCCGACGAGCTATCCAAGGAAGACGGCATCGAGTGCCGCGTGGTCAACAATCATACGGTGAAACCGATGGACGAGATCGCGATCGTCGCCGCAGCCAAATACTGCAACGCCGTCGTCACGGTCGAGGAACATCAGATCGCCGCCGGTATGGGTTCCAGGGTTGCCGAGATCCTGGTCCAGACACATCCGGTCCCGATCGAGTTCGTCGGCGTGCACGATCGCTTCGGCCAATCCGGCGATCCCAAGGAGCTGATCGAATTCTACGGCATGGGCACGAACGCAATTAAAGAGGCCGTGCGGAAGGTCCACAAGCGCAAGGGTTAGCGCTGTTTTAGCGGCGCAATCCCAACTCGCCGATGAGTTTCCGGTAGCGCTCTAAGTCGCTCTTCTGCAGGTAGCTCAAGAGCCGGCGGCGCTGGCCGACTTGCAGCAGCAGACCGCGACGACTGTGGTGATCCTTCTTGTGGATCTTCAAATGTTCGGTGAGCTGATTGATCGACGCGGTGAGAATGGCGACTTGAACTTCAGCCGAACCCGTGTCGTTGGCCGAGCGGCCATACTTGACGGCAAGTTCCGCCTTGAGTTCTTTGCTAATAGGCATCGACGAGAAATCTCCTTACGACAGGATAGTCTCGCTCGGGTATAGGGCTGGCGCTCCATCCCGGCGACCGCCGCATCATAGCAGAGCCTGCGGCCGGTGGCAAGTTAGGCGCCTGCCACTAACGTCGTAGCACGCGGCCGGTGCGACCGTTGCTACTCACGGACCGGCGTAGGCTTGCCGTCGTCGCCGATGGCGACCATTACGAACTTCGCTTGCGTTGCCAGCCGCCGCTCGCCGGTTTGAATGTTCTCCGCCCACAATTCGACGAGCACCCGAATCGAGCTGCGGCCGACGGCGGCGATACGCCCGGTCACCTCGGCGATTTCGCCGACGTAGACCGGCCGTTTGAAATCCGTTCGATCGATCGAGACGGTGACGACCGGTTTGCGCGCGAGACGCGTTGCGGCGATCGAGGCGACGACGTCCATCATCGCCAGTGCGCGGCCGCCGAACAGCGTGCCGAGATAGTTAGCGTCATTGGGAAAGACGAGCTCGCGCCGTTGCTCGACGAAGGCTTCGAATTCATTCGCAGGTGCGCTCATCGTGCAGAGATTCCGCGGCGCACGGGAACGCTCCCGGGCTGCAGCCAACGTGGCCGCATGGCGCAACCGTTTCTCGTTCCGGTCATCTACGGTTCGGTACGCACCGAACGCCAGGGGATAAAGGCTGCGCGGTTCATTGTCAACGAATTCCGTCGACATGGTTGCGAACCGGTGCTCGTCGATCCTTTGGAAGTGCGGCTGCCGTTACTCGACAAGATGTACAAAGAATTTCCGCGCGGGCAGGCACCGCCGGCGATGCAAGAACTGGCCGAACTCTTTCGAAAGGCCGATGGCTTCTGCATCGTCTCCGGCGAGTACAACCACGGGATACCGCCGGCACTAAAGAATCTGCTCGATCATTTTCTCGAGGAATATTACTGGCGCCCGGCGGCCATCGCGTGCTACTCCGGCGGCCGATTTGGCGGCGTGCGCGCCGCCATGCAACTACGCATGAGTCTGGCCGAGATGGGCATGGTTACGATTCCGTCGTTGTTGCCGTTCCCGGGCGTGCAAGATGCATTTAACGACGCCGGCACTCCCGCCGACGCGGCGGAGCACGGTCGCGCGGCGCGCTTTATCGACGAGTTCGCCTGGTACATGCAGGCGCTGAGCGCGCAACGCCGCAAGGGCGTTCCCTACTAAGTTCCGGGCGCGGGAGGAGCATCGCAATGGATCTTGGAGTCCGAGGAAAGACGGCACTGATAACCGGCGCAAGTTCCGGCATCGGTGAAGCGGTTGCGCTGCGTCTTGCAAGCGAAGGTGCGCGAGTTGCCGTTGCGGCGCGGCGCACGGATCGCCTCGGGCGCATTGTCAAAGAGGCGCGCGCGGCCGGAGCCGACGATGCAGCCGCGTTTGCGCTCGACCTGGGCGATGACGTTTCGGTGGGGAGCCTGCTCGAGCGCGTGCGCGCGCAGTTCGGCGACGTTGATATCCTCGTGCTCAACGGTGGTGGTCCAACCCCTGGGCCGTTCGAGAAGATGGCGCTGCGGGACTGGGACGCAGGGTACCGATCGACGCTGCGCAGCATGGTGCAATTGGCGCACGACGCCGTCGAACGCATGCAATCGCGCGGGTGGGGTAGGATCGTCGCGCTGACCTCGAGTTCGGTCGAGCAGCCGATTCCAGGACTCGTGCTCTCCAACAGCCTTCGCGTCGCGCTGGTCGGGGCGCTCAAGACGTTGGCCGGCGAAGTTGCCAAAGACGGCGTCACCGTCAACTGTATTGCAACCGGCCGCGTCCGCACCGAACGCCTGCGCGAATTGTATGAAGACGATGCGGCGATCGACCGTGCCGCCGCCGTTGAGGTTCCTATCGGTCGCGTTGCCTCGCCGGCCGAGTTCGCGCCGATGGTGGTTTTCTTGTGCAGCGATCCGGCGGGTTACGTCACCGGACAGACGATCGCCATCGACGGTGGATTGATCCGCGGCATTTTTGGTTAGCCGGCAGCGCATGACCTCACCTGCAGCTAAAGAATTCGTGCGGGTAGGCGGCGCGTCCGATGTCGAACCAGGCGCAGCGAAAGCCTATCGGGTCGGACGTTATGACGTTGCCGTCTTCAATGTCGGCGGCGATTACTACGCGCTGGAGAATTCTTGTCCGCATCAGGGCGCGCCGCTCGCCGACGGCTGGATTGAGGGTACGGTGGTGACGTGCCCGTGGCATGCCTGGAGCTTTGACGTGCGCACCGGACGCATGGTGCTTGGCGACTTCTCATTCATCCGAACGTTCCGCATCGAAGTGCGCAACGGGTCGATTTGGGTGTGCAGCGAACCCGAGCGCGAAGCATGAACGACGAAAATGCGGAAGTTGCGTGGGACGGATGCGACGGTACCGCCGGCGGCGCCGTCTTTGGGCGCGGGCTCACCCAGTTGATGGCCGAGCGTGAGGTGACGACGGCAAAGCTCGCCGAAGCAACCGGGCTGCCTCACGCTCGGATAGATGAGGTACTGGCCGGACGCCGCCGTGTCGGAGTGAGCGCCCTTGCAGCGTTCGCGCTTGCGTTGCGCATCAAGCCCATCGAGTTCTTGCAGAAGACCGGAATCTTGGGATTGGAAGCGTATGCTTTTGGTTTGGATCCGCTCTACTTCTTGCCGGAAGGACCGATCCGTTACGACGCTCGCATCTACATGCGCGAGATAAATCCGCGGCACCAAGTACCCGAGAGCGACATGACGCGCCGCAATCCCACGCTCAAGGCGCTTGCAGAGGATGACCTTCTCGATCGGCTCGGCCGCTTGGAACTCGAGTTTGCATACCTGTTGCGCACGGCGGTCCAGCAGACGGGTGGGAGGCTGTAGCCCGCGGGGAGAAACGCGGCGGGATGCAAGCTGTTGAAGGGAAACGCGTCGCCGCGCTCGTCGGCGACGGATACGAAGAGATCGACCTCACCGAACCGCGGCGCGTCTTAGAAGAAGCCGGCGCCGTCGTCACCATCGTCGGAGTCGACGAGCGCGGGCGCGCACGCATTCGGGCCAAGCGCGGCTTAGACGATGGCGTTGCAACCAAGGCCGAGGAGTTGGTTGCCGATTGCACCGCCGAAGATTTCGACGCGCTGTTAATCCCCGGCGGAACGTCGCCGGATCGCATTCGTACCGATGCCGACGTCATTCGTTTCGTCGGCGAGTTCGATGTGGCAAAGAAGCCGATCTTCGTCGTCGGACACGGCGCACAGATACTGATCTCGGCTCGCGTGACGCGGGGCCGTCAGCTAACCGGTTCGCACTCCATTGCCGACGACATACGCAATGCGGGTGGACTCTACCGCGATCAGCCGACGGTTCAAGATTCCAACTGGGTCTCAACGCGCGGTGCTGAAGATCTCGCGCAGTTCAACCGGTTGATCGTCGATAAGCTCGCGACTGCAGGACCGGCCACGGTCGCGTAGGCGACATACGAGAGCGTCAATTCGGGAGCCGGCGTAAGCCGGCTCTTTTTCGTGCGTTCGTCAGGTGCCGATGCGGGCTGGGCACTTGGGTGAGATGTGTTGGGACGACGCGCGTTCACACTCGTCGAGCTGCTCGTATCGCTCGGAATCGTTGCCGCGATCTCGCTCGCAGTGGTGTTGATCGCGTCGCGTCCGGGTTCGCTGCGCGAGGCTACCGCCGGCTTCGATTCGCAGCTGGCAGCCGCGCAAGCGCTCGCCGCTACGAGTGGTGACGGTGCGACGCTCGTCTTCTTGCCACACCGAGACAGGGCCGCGCATCCTTTGCCGGGATTTTCGTTGCTGGTCTTTAGCGGCCGGCCAAACTCGCACGGTGCGGTGCTACCCGCCAACGTGGTGTCGTTCGACGGCGATGCCGACGTGCGCGAGGCGACGCTGGGTGCGCCGCCGTTTGCGATGTTTCTTTCGACCGCGGGTCACCCCAGCGGCGCGGCGTCGTACCCGCGTCTCGATGCAAACGGAAGGCTCGCCTTCACGCCGATCGCCGTGCAACCGCCGTGTCCGAGCGGCGGATTCACGCTGACCTTTGCCGACCGCATCGCAACGCAGACGCGGACCCTCGCCTGTGGCGCGGTTGCGCGCGGCACGCCGATTCCAATCGCGACGATGTCGCCGTCGCCGATCGTGCTGACGCCGTCGCTGCTGGTCTTTGATTTCCCCGCCGCGGCCCGGCAACGGTTCGTCGCGACCGAGTGGGGCTATGCGCGCTGGTTCGCCGCAGATGATTGGAACTGCGGGAGCGGCATCGCGGCGTTTCCGCACGACTCGCCGGCGGTTCCATACACGCCGCCGTACGCGCCGCAATACGCCGATCAGCCGCCGCTGCCGCCGGTCCAACGTCCCTACTCGTTCGCCAACTCTGCGCAGTCGTTGGAAGATGCGCCGGCCACGTTCTTTCTGAATCCGCGAGCCGACGGAATCTGCGAAAGCACAATTACCGATGCCTTCGGGCAAGGCGCCGGTCTTGCGGTTCGTGTCATGGGTCAACTCGCGGCTTCTCCTTCGGACTTGCAATGGAACACCGCGATGCAGACACAGTCGCAAACGACGCGCTTAGGAAAGTCCTACGACGCGTCACCGCTGACCGCGCGCGTGGTTACGAGCTCGTGCTCGAACGTCATCAGCGCGACCTGGGGCTCGCGGACGACGCCGGCCCAGCCCGGCCCCGTGCCCGCGTCGCAGGCGTTGTACGTCAGGCCGCTAACCGACGCGGCGGGTCGCAATCGCGGCGGAACGTGCGCGATCTCGTTCGCCAGTCAGTTCGCCGGCGAGCCACTCGCGCAGCTGCGCATCGGCGTGCGTGGGTCGCTCGTCAGTTGGCCGGCGGGCGTTCGCTACGCCCAAGGTGGCCAACGCCTCGACGCGAGCGCGTGCCGCGCCGGTCAAGCGCAAGCGTTCGTTACGCCGTGGACGGTCGCCGACGCAAACGACGCGCGCTACGCCAGCCTCGGCATCCACACCGATGCGAACGGCTGCTACAGCGGCGCGCTGGTCGCCTTTGAACCGGACGGATCGAAGCAAAGGTTCAGCGTCGCGAGCGACTCCTGCGGCAGTGCGTTGACGCTACGTTCATGGTTGCCGCAAGCCACCGGCGTGCAAGCGGCACTGCAAGCCTCCGGTGGCGAGCGCAGCGCATCGTCCTGCGCGGTGGTTCTAAGCGATGCCTCCGGAACGCCGCCGGCTTTCGGATACGGGATCGTCGCCGTTGCGGTTGTGCCGTCGCAGAGTTCGTCGTGCAGCGAGGGCGCTCGACTCGCGGTTGGTAGCTCGTGCGCCTTCGCCGTTCCGGACGGAACCGATACGAGCATCTGCGATCCGGGTGCGGGAGCGGTGGGCGGGGTGACGACGACGTACGCGGCGCTGCTTGCCGATGGAAGCACGGCTGGAACGCTGCGCGGTACGCCACCGCAATACACGGTAACGCGCGTGCTACCCGGTCCGATAACCGTCGAGCAATTGGAATCGCAGTCGACCTTCTACTGGGCAAGCGGCCCCAACGGGCCGTTCTGTCAGATGCACACGACGCTCATCCGCTCGACCTTGTTCACTCTGCACTAGGCACCGGATCGAAGCGCGCGAGCGATTCGCCGTATTGCCGCAGGGCGAAGAATCCGACGACCGCGCAAAAGAGCACTTCGGTCGTAACGCCCGCCGCGTCGGAATAATGTGCGAAGTGCCCAGGCACGCTGCGAAATGCCTGCGCATACACGGCAAGAACGTAGGCGATGACGGTGGTGGCGGCGGCTAGTGCAACGTAGAGCCAGCGGCCGGCTGCGGTGCGCAACGTGGCCGATAACGCGACCAGCGTAGTGGCTCCAACCGAAGCAAGGGCGAGGGCGAAGAAGGCCGGCGGGGCAGCGAAGCCGGCCAGAAATTGACCGAGCCAATAGGCGAGTGCCGCCGTACCGGCGGCGATGCACGGCACCAGCGCCGTCGCGCGCGCCCGCTCGCGCGCAAAGAGCGGTGCGCTCTGCTCGCACAACTCGAGTTCTCGCAGTCGGCCCCCACCGCGCTGTGCGAGCGCGATCAGTACTCCGAGCATGCCGCAGAAAAACATCGGACCGGCGAGCCACACGCTGCGCGTCGCCAGGTCGGCAGCCAAAGGATTGGCGGTGGCGGCGACGGAGTGTGGTTGAATAAACGAGACCAGCAGCGCCGCCGCACTCGCGCCGCCGATCATGCGCGCTTGCACGCGCAAGCGCGTGCGCACGATCGCCGCAAAGGCGCTTCCTACTCTCATGCAAACGCCGCGGCTTCGCGAGCGGACGTGTGCGTCGAAAAAATCGCGCAGCCGCCGGCGACGTCCAAGATTTTGCTTGCGTAAACGGCCTGGGGGCGATCCAGCACGAGCAGCGGCGGCTGGGAGAGCAATGCGCCGATTAGCGGATAGGCAAACGATTCGTGTACGTCCTCCAATCGAGCCCGGAGCGCAAATGCGTCGTTGCCGGCGCGCGATTGGTCGAGTCCCCAGAGCGCGGCCCGGTAGGCGACGTAGGCTTCAAACGACGGAAAGACCGAAGGCGTTAGTTCGTGCGGGACGTATCCGACCATCCGCTTGCATTGGACGGGTTGAATGCGCGGATCGAATTCGCCGATGAACACGCTGCCGCCGGTCGGCTTGGCGCACGCTGCCGCGAGCATGGCGACGATGGTTGCTTCATCGGTCGTTCGCAACAGCATCGTTGCTCGCCGGCCGCGGTCGAGATCGCAGCTTACCGGTCCGGCGAGGGTCCGCGTGCCGCGCACGAATGTCGCGTCACGCATTTGCAGCAACGGCATAGCGAGGAACCCTACCGCTTGACGAGTTCCAGCCGCGGGTTCGGCCTTTCGGGCCTTCCGACTTTGTGGCATTCGCGCCACGATCCGTCGTGACGAATCGCAACGATGTCGGCGGTAAAATCGAATAGGCCGTTGCCGTCGAAAAACGCGCTGCCGACGGCATACGCGTCGACCGGCACGCGCTCGCGCTCGAACGCAGCGATGCGGTCCGGGTTGAATCCGCCGCTCACAACGATCTTGACGTGCCCGAAACCGTTTGCATCGAGTGCCGCACGCACGTTACGAACGAGCTGAGGCACGACGCCGGTCGGTTTGAACGTTCCCATCTGATGCCAAACCGAGGTGTCGACCAGCGTTCCGGACGTATCGAGCCGGACGCCCCACAGCTTGTCGCCCAATGCCCGGGCGACTTCCAAGCTCGTCGTCACGCAGTCGTTGTCGAAGTCGACCAGCGCGATAACGTTTACGGCCGGATCGATGTACTCGACGAACTTCTGCGTTGCCAGCACCGTGTCACCATCGTAGGCGGCAATCAGCGCGTGCGGGACGGTGCCGAGGCCGCGAGCGCCCCACCACTCGGCGTTTGCATCGGTAGATACACCGAGGGCTCCGGAGATGTAAGCGGCGTATCCGTCACCGGTTTGCACGAGATGATGATCGAAACGAGCGGGAAAGAAGAGAACGGTCTTCCCGCCGGCAGCGTCGACGATGTTGCGCGCATTCGTCGCGATGCGCGTGCGGCGCGAAAGGACCCCGAGGTAACAGGTCTCGAGGAAAACGAAATACTCGAGGTCGCCCTCGATCGTCATCACCGTTTCGAACGGCTCGATTCGATCGCCGTCGTGCAGGGCGCGCACGGTCAGCTTGGGCCAGCCGTCCTCCCAGCTGCCGTCCGGTCGCGCGCGCCCGGCACACAGTTCGAGAATTGCCAGCGCCTCGTCGATGCCGCCCAAGACGGCAACGCTGCGTTGAAAGACCTGCATGCGAACGTACGCGTGGCGGCGGTCCCGTTCGAGAATGGTCCGCGAGTTGTTGAAATACGTATCGGAGTAGTAACCCGACCGCATCTTCTCGATCGGGAGATTGAAGATCGCTGGGCTCAAGCGCTGCTTGCTCATCCGATGGAATGAATCGAGGCAGCGCGAAGTATCTCCTGTGGCAAGCAACGCCGAGATCGCACGCAAACTGATGGAAATCCGCAAGCTGATGGAGCTTGCCGGCGAGACGTTCTACAAGTACACCGCCTTCGAACGCGCGGCGGCCTCGGTTGAAAATGCACCGCCGATAGCCGATCTCATCGCCGTAGGCGAGCTGATAAAGCTCCCGGGCGTCGGTAAGTCGATCGCCGTAACCATCGAGGAGCTATCCGTAACCGGAACGGCGGCGGTGCTCGACTCCTTGTACGAGCGCTATCCGCGCACGATCTTGGAAGTGATGGACGTCAGCGGCATCGGTACCAAGACCGCCGCCATGCTCTTCGAGCGTTACGGCATCGCGTCGCTGGCCGACTTGGAACGGGCAGTCAACTCCGGAGCGCTGGCAGACGCGCCGCGCCTAGGTCCCAGGACGATCGAGAATTGGAAGCGCGGCATTTTGGCGTACAAGGGGCGCCAGCATCGCACGCCGTTGGCGAAGGCGCTGGCGATCGCGCGCGAAGCGATGGCCTATCTCGCGGAGGGGCCGCCGTCGAGTAAGCTCACCTTCGCCGGAAGTCTACGGCGCAGTGAGGTGACCGTTGGCGATATCGATCTGGTGTGCACGTCCGACGAAGCGCAGCCGTTGATCGAATACTTCACGGCCTGGGAGCGCGCGGAGGCCGTCCTGGCCGAAGGCTCGACGAAATCCTCGATCTGGCTCGCCGGTGGCCTGCAAATCGATTTGCGCGTGCTTCCCGAGCGACTGTACGGAAACTTGCTGCAACACTTTACCGGAAGCCGCGAACACAACATCAAAGTGCGAGAGCATGCGGTGCGCAAAAATTTGCGCGTCAGTGAAAACGGCATTCTGAACCTCGAGACCGGCGATGCGATCATCTGTGCCGAGGAAACCGGCGTCTATGCAGCGCTGGGCATGCAGTATATTCCGCCGGAGCTGCGCAGCGGACTCGACGAAGTGGAGCTTGCGCTGGCGAACGCCATTCCCACGCTGCTCGAGCTCGACGACCTGCGCGGCGATTTTCACATGCACTCAACCTGGAGCGACGGCCGGGACGAGCTCGAAGCGATGATCGCGGCCGCTGCCGCACGCGGCTACGAGTACCACGCGATCAGCGATCATTCGCCGGGACGTGGCGGTTTTGGCTTGACGACCGAACAGCTCCGGCTGCAGCGCGGAATTGCCGTGTCGCTGGGTGAGCGCTACGGCATTCGCACGCTGTGCTCGAGCGAAGTGGATATCTTGCCCGATGGAAGCCTCGATTATCCCGACGAGGTGTTAGCGGAGCTCGATATCGTCATCGGCTCGGTGCACAGCCATTTTAACATCGGACGAGAGGCGATGACGAAGCGGCTCATTCGCGCCTGCGAGAACCCCTACGTTACGATCATCGGTCACCCAACCGGACGGCGCCTGGGCGAATTCGGCGGCTATGAATTCGATACCGACGCCGTCTTTTCAGCGGCGGCGCGAACCGGCACCGCTTTGGAGATCGACGGACAAGCGCCGCGTCTGGATCTGCCCGGGCAATTGGCGCGACGAGCGAAAGCCGCCGGCGTTACGTTCAGCTGCGACAGCGACGCGCATCGCGTAAGCGATCTGAGCAATGTCGAACTCGCCGTCGGTCAGGCGCGCCGTGGAGGTTTGGAACCTAGCGACGTGCTCAACGCTCGTCCGCTGGAAGGCGTGCTCGAATTCGTTCGGCGCAAGCGAGAGGCGGCGGCGTGATCGAAACGCTGCACACCTATGCGTCCGACGGGCCGCTGGTCGCCGCGCGCGTCGCCGGGTCGGCCGGACCGCCGGTCGTCTTCGTTCACGGAGTCGGATCGACGGCGGCAATTTGGGACGGGCAATTGCAGGCGCTCCACGACGCGTACCGCTGCTTTGCGGTCGAACTGCGCGGCAACGGTGCGGTCGTGCCCGAGGCGCTGCCCGAGCAGATCACACGGGAAGGCTTTGCGCGCGACGTGATCGCCGTCGCCGATGCGGCGAGCCTGCAGCGATTCCACTTCGTCGGATGCAGTCTCGGCGGCGTCGTCGGCTTCGAGTTGTGGGGTCGCGCATCGCAGCGCATCGCCTCGCTAACGCTGGTTGGAAGTTTTGCCGCATACCCGGATGGTCAGGCCTATGCCGATGGGATTTCCGCCGAAGTGCGCGCGATGGGAAATATGGCCGACTTCGCGCGCGCCCGCATCGAGCGGCTGGGAATGCCGCCGGGGCGGCGGCGCGAGGAAACGTACGAACAAATGGCCATCAAATCCGTACCGGCGTATTTGGCGTCGACGCAAGCCGTGTGGACGGGCGACTATCGTACCATGCTGGGCAGCATCGACGTGCCCACCCAGGTCATCGTCGGCGAGCGCGACGCGGTCGCGCCGCTCGCGCTCTCGCGCGAGATCGCAGCGGGCATTCCCGGAGCGCGGTTAGAGGTCATGGCGAACGCCGGGCACGTGAGCAATGCCGATGCCCCGGCCGAGTTCAACGCGCTGCTGCGGCGCTTTCTGACGAGCGCATAACTCGTTGCGGTGCGCTGTACACGTTTGCCCGCGGCCCGCGCAGAAAGCCGATCAAGGTGATGTTGAATTCGCGGGCCAGATCGACGGCAAGACTCGAAGGAGCTGAGATCGCGCAGACGATCGGAATGCGCCCCACCGCCGCCTTCTGTAGTATCTCGTAGCCGGCCCGGCCGCTCACCAACAGCAAGGAACCCGATAGCGGCAGCATGCGGCCCAAAAATGCCCAGCCGACGACTTTGTCGACGGCATTGTGGCGTCCGACATCTTCGCGGACGACGCGCAAATCGCCGTTGGGAGCGAAGAGCGCGGCGGCGTGCAAGCCGCCGGTGGCAGCAAAGACGCGCTGCGCCGCGTGCATCGTCTCGGGTAGCGTGCGCAAGGTTTCCGGCGTTACCACGACGTCGTCATCCAGCGGTGCGACGCGCTCGCGCAGGTTCTGTAACTGCGCGCGCCCGCAGACGCCGCACGCACTCGAAACGGTAAAGTGGCGCTCGAATCCCTCGATCGCCGGCAGCTCGCCGCGGGCGAGGTCGATCGTGACGACGTTGTAACGCTGATCCGGTTCGAGATCGGCATCCAAGCAGTAAGCGATCGCGGCCACGGCGTCCGGTTCGTTTACCAAACCCTCGCCGAACGCGAATCCGGCGGCGAGCTCGAAGTCGTTGCCCGGCGTACGCATGGTGATGGCTAACGTCCGCGCCGCGGTACCCGCGCGAAGCCGCAGCTCCAGGGGCTCTTCGGTCGCTATCCGATCGTGCGTGGTCGTACGCGCGGCTCCTTCGATCCCGATCACTTCGCGTTCGACGCTGCGGCCCGCGCGCGGTGGTTCGGACTGCATGACGCGCTAACGCGCTCGCTCGAAGCTCGCCGCGGCGAGCGTCGCGGTTATCGTGCCCGCGAACAGTAGCACGCGGACCATCGGCGGAAGCGCCGCGTCGGCCAATGTCACGATGACGGCGAGGCCCAGACCGATCGGCGAGACGAGCGAGCCGCCGGTGATGAAGTCGTAAACCTCGCGCAGGGCTTTCACGCCGCCACCGCGCGCGGTTTGCGCTGCAAGGCCACCAGGATCGCGCTGACGACGACGTTGAGCGCGATCAGCAGGAAGATTACACTGCTGCCGCCCCACCACGGCACGCCCAATGCTTCGCCGGTCCAAAAGGTTCCCAGCGACAGCAGCATCGTGCCCACGATCGCCTTCATGGCGTTTTCGGGAACGCGCGACAGCGGCGCGCGCAGCGCGATCGCTGCCGCTACCACCAGGACCGCTGCCGCCAGCGCGCCACCGACGTTGTAGAGGATCGCGTGCGGGGCGGTAGCGGCAAAGGTCACGACGATTACGGCTACCTCGAGACCTTCGAGAAAGACGCCCTGAAACGAGGTCGCAAATCCGATGCGCGCATCGCGTTGCGCGCGCATCGCTGCGACTCGCTCGTCGAAGATCGCACGCTCGTCATGCAGCGCTTTGCGACCGGCGTAACGCCAAATTGCTTTGCGCAACCATGCGATGCCGAACAATGTCAACACCGGCCCAACAACGAGCTCGAGGCCGTGCACCGCGCGCTGCGTCACCAGCAGCGGACCGGCAACGGCAACGATCGCAGCCAGTGCGGCCAAGGCCGCCGCGGCTCCCAGGAGTGCCGTTCGCCATCCCTGCGTGAAGCCGACCGCCAAAACGATGGTAACCGCTTCGACCATCTCCACGGCGGAAGCAGTGAACGTGGTTCCCGCTAATACCCAGCCGTTCATGGGTAAAGCTTCTCCGGACGGCGGGTTGCGTCCTGAGCATGAGTGCCGGCGTTGCCGGCCACTAAGCGGGTGCAGGCATCGTCCTGCCGGAATCGATGGAAATGGAGCTTTCGAACATAACGGTCTATACCGACGGCGAATTCAAAAAGTACGACGACGCGCGCGTTGGACTGCTCACGCACGGGCTGCAGTACGGCACCGGTTGCTTCGAGGGGATTCGCGGCTATTGGGAGCCTTCCGAACGCGAACTATTCCTGGTGCTCCTGCGCGACCATTACGAGCGTTTGCAGACGTCGGCAAAGATTCTGCTGATGAGCTTGCCGCACACCATCGACGAGTTGATCGAGATCACGGTAGAACTGTGTGCGCGCAATGCTTTTGAGACCGACATTTACGTCCGTCCGGTGCTCTTCAAAGCCGCCGAAGACGTGGGCGTGCGTCTGCACAACGTGCCGGACAGCTTCGCAATCGTACCGATTCCCTTCACCCCGTACTTGAACGCCAAGGCCGGCGTTCACGCCTGCGTGAGCTCCTGGCGGCGCGCCGACGATGCGATGGCCCCGCCACGGGCAAAAATTACCGGCCTCTACGTCAATTCGGCGCTGGCCAAGAGCGAAGCGGTTATGAACGGCTACGATGAAGCGCTGTTGCTTACGCCCGACGGGCACGTCTCCGAAGGCTCCGCCGAAAACCTTTTCCTGGTAAGGCGCGGCGTACTCTATACGCCGGACCCGTCGCAGAACGTCCTCGAAGGGTGCACGCGGCGCGCCATCATGCATCTCGCCGTCGAGCACCTAGGCTTAAAAATCGTCGAACGCGCGATCGACCGCAGCGAGCTCTACAGCGCCGACGAGGTGTTTCTTACCGGTACGGCGGCGGGCGTCGTGCACGTCGCATCGATCGATCGCCGCATCTGCGGCGACGGAACGCCCGGACCTATCACTAAGGAATTGGTGGCGTTATACGAGCGCGCGGTACGCGGCCACGATGCGCGCTACGCGAACTGGCTCACGCGTACCTACGGCAAGCGCGTCCCAGCTCGAGCGTAGAAAAGGAACCTAAGGCGAGGGCGTAGCTTCAGGTTCGCCGGTCAAAGCCGGGGGCGTCGGCGTAGCTTCGGGAACGCCCGTCCACGTGGGAAGGTCGGGTGAAGCCGGCGGAACTTGATTGTTCGGATCCGTATCGAGCCCAGCCTCACCGCGCAGCGACGCGAGTGCGCTCATCTCCTCGAACGTCATCTTGGAGATGTCGCGAATGAACGCTCGACCGGCAGAAAGTGCGGGCAAATTGGTGGTCATGACCGACAGCACGTACGGTGCGTTGGTCTCGTAAATTACACCGACGTCATTGAGCGTGTCGTGCAGCGTTCCGGTCTTGTGCGCGATCGCCAAGTCGTCGGGAAGCGGCTCGGGGATCAGCGAGTTGTGCTCTTGCCCTTCCAGCAGATTGATCATCTCCAGCGACGACCATTCGTTGAGCAAGGTCTTGTGCGCCATCTGCGACAGCAGGCTGGCCATGTCGGCGGCCGACGAACGCAAGGTGTAGCGAATCGAGCTGTCGTTCGTACGTATGTCGGTGGTGAGATGCGTGTGGTCGAGCCCCAGCGCGTACATGGTGCGGTTGATGTTGTGCCGCCGAACGAGCCGAATCAGCATATTCGTCGCCGTGTTGTCGCTCTCGTCGATCATCTTTCGCAGCAGGGTCTGGACGGAGTATGAGGTGCCTGCTCGCGCATAACAGAGTTCGCCCCAGCCGAAGTCGCGATCCGAGTTGCGCAACGTGACGCGGCGCAGCAGGTCGAAGTTCCCGGCCAACAACTGCTTAAATACCTCGACCATTACCGGAATTTTGATCGTCGATGCCGCCGGCATCGAAACGCCGGCGTCGTAACTGATGCTCGAATCGGTGGTCAGGTCGATGACGTCGATGCCAACGCGCCCGGGAGCCCGCTGCGCGTAGTGGCGCAGACTGATCGACAGGTTATGCAGGATGCTTTGTGGATCGTCGGCGCGCGCAGGGATACCGGAGCCGCATAAGAGCAACACGGCTGCAGTCGCGAAGACCAGGCGCGCAAGCATATTGCATCTGCGGATTGTGCAAGCCCGGACCTTCCTCCTATTCGTTACGTAATATTTTTGGCTTGCTAGTATCTCAGACTTGTTAAAAAGGTACGCCGTCGGCGGCCGGCGCGCGCACGCGTCCGGTTATGCCCGCTAATGCTACCAGGGCCGCGACGTACGGCAGCGCTTGCATGGCCTCCGGCGGCAGCCAACCGGCGCGACCCTGCAAGACGAACTGCAACGCTTCAAAGAAGCCGAAGAAGATCGCAGCGCCGGTGGCGCCGAGCGGATTCCAGCGACCGAAGATGACCGCGGCCAGGGCGATGAAGCCTCGTCCGGCCGTCATTCCATCGGAATAGAGATTCAGCTCGCCGATCGAGAGATAGGCGCCGCCAAGCCCGGCGAGAGCGCCGCTGATGGTCACCGCTACGGTGCGCAGCACGAGCGGTCGCAATCCCGCCGACTTGACGGCGTGCGGGTTCTCGCCCGTCGCTCGTAACCGCAATCCCCAAGGAGTCCGGTACAGCACCCATTGGAGCGCGACCGCACAGAAAAAGGCCAGCGCGATCAGCAGCACGCCGCCCAGACTCATGTTGAAATAAGGAACCGTCATGCCGCCAAGCTGCGCGACTTCGCTCGACGCGCCGGGCTGATTGAACACCAAGACGAGTCCATAGGCGGCCCCGCCGGCGCACAAGATGTTGATGCCGGTCCCGGCGACAATCTGATCGACCTTGAATTTGGTCGCCGCGATCCCCAGGATCCAGCCGAAGAGCGCGCCGGCAAGTACGCCGGCCGCGAGTGCTAGCAGCGGATTGCCGGTTGCGCTGCTCGCTACTACTGCAGTGAAGGCACCGGCAGCCATCATGCCTTCTAGCCCGATGTTGATCACGCCGGAGCGCTCCGAGATAACGCCACCCAGAGCGGCGTAAACGATCGGCGTCGCCTTGACCAGCGTCAGAGCGGCCAGCGAAACGATGGTCGCGGTCGTCAGCGCATTCACACCGGCACGGCTTCTCGTCGGGTCGTGATGTAACGCCGCGCCGACAGGATCAGCACGATGATGCCTTCGATGAGGTGAATGGCGTCCTTGGGAACTTGCGCGCTGGCTTGCATCGCCAATCCGCCCGCCTCGAGCACGCCGAATCCAAACGCGGCGACGCAAATCCACAGAGGGTTCAGGTCTCCGACCAGCGCCACCGCGATCGCCGTGAAGCCGTAACCGGGCGAAAGCTCGGTGTTGAAACGATGCAGTTCGCCGCTGACGATCGCGGCGCCGCCCAGGCCGGCGATGCCGCCCGAGAGCGAAAGTGCGAGCCACGTCAACCGCGCGATGTTGACCTGGTTGCGGCGCGCCGCTTCGGGGGCTTCACCCATGGCGCGTAGCTCGTAACCGAAGACCGTGCGGCGCAGTGCAAACTGCAAGACGATGGCGAGTGCGATCGCGATCAATAGTGCGATCGAAAGCCGAGTGTCGGGAATGAGTGCCGGGAGCCAGCTGCCCGGCGGGAGCGGCGCGGTCTCGGCTCCGGTTGCCAGCGGACTTTTGAGCGGGCCTCGGACCAAATACGACGCCAGAAACGCGGCGATGAAGTTGAGCATCAAGGTAGCGATCACTTCGTTCGCGCCGAAGCGCGCTTTCAGCACGCCGGCGATCGCGCCCCAGATGCCGCCGCCGACGACGCCGGCCAGCAAGATGAGCGGTATGGCGATTTCGCCCGGCAGAATAAGACGAGCGTCGACCGCGCCGGCCAACAATCCGCCGATCAACAGCTGGCCTTCGGCCCCGATGTTGAAGAGGCCGGCGCGAAACGCTACACACACGCCCAGCGCGGGGAAAAGCAAAAACGTCGTCTGCGTGAGCGTCTCGGCGATCTCGGGTGCGCCGCCGAGCGCTCCGCCCAATAGCGCGGAAAAACCATCGAGCGGGCTTACGCCGGCGACGAGCATTGCGACGGCGCAGAGTACGAGAGCGATTGCGACCGCGCCGAGGGGGCCGGAGATGAGTTGGCCGGCTCGTTTCACGCGGCCGAACCCGCCATGAGGCGGCCAAGGACGCTGCGGTCCAGCTCGGCGCGGTCGAAACTTCCGGCGATTTGCCCGCGATACAATACCAGCACCCGATCGGCGAGCGTCAGAATCTCGTCGAGATCGAACGAGATCAGCAGTATCGCGGTGCCGGCGTTGCGCGCTTCCACCAGTCGCGATTGCACCAGCGCTGCGGCGCCGACATCGATGCCGCGCGTCGGATTGTAGGCGAGGACGAAGCGAGGTTGGTCGATAAGCGCGCGGCCGACGACCAGCTTTTGCTGATTGCCGCCGGAGAGGGTGTTGACGGCAACCTCAACGGAAGCGGCGCGCACGTCGAAGCGTTGCGCAATAGCATCCGCGTCGCTGCGCGCCCGAGCGCGATCGAGTAGCGGTCCGCGAGTGATGCCGGCTTCGTGCTGCCGTCCCAGAACGGCATTGTCCACGAGCGACCAGTTCAGCACCAGGCCCTCGGTGTGCCGATCCTGAGGGATGAGGCCGATCGTTGCACTGCGTGCGATCGCGCCGGAATAGGGAATCATTCCAGCCAGCGCATCGGCAAGCGCCGTCTGACCGTTGCCCTCGACGCCGGCGATTCCCACGATCTCGCCGGAATGCACCTCGAACGAGACCCCGTTGATGCTGTTGGCGCCGCTGCCGGCGCTCACGTTGTCCAGCGCCACGCACGCGTTCTCCGCGACCGCGACGCGGGCGGCGACCGCCGGAATCGCGCCGCCGACCATCGCCCGCGCGATCTGCTCGGTCGTCGTTTCGCGCACCGGAACGCTCTGGACGATCTTGCCGTGGCGCATAACCGTGACCCGCGACGCGTGTGAGATGACTTCGGCCAGCTTGTGCGTGACGATCAGGATCGCGGTGCCGCGTCGTGCCAAACCTTCGATCGTGGCAAAGAACGCGGCGATCTGCGCCGGTGCGAGCGCGGCGGTTGGTTCATCGAGCAAAAGCACGGCCGGCTCGCGCTCGAGCTCGCGTAATAACTCGACGCGTTGCTGCACGCCCACCGGCAGATCCTCGACGAACGCTTGCGCATCCACTTCGAGGCCGTTAGCGTCTGCCAGCTGGGCCACGCGGTCCTGCGCGTTGCGTGCATCGATGACGAGACCGCGTCGCGGCTCACGGCCCAACATGATATTCTGCCAAACGCGCAGCCGTCCGACCAGCTCGAAATGCTGATGGACGAGCCCGACGGTGCCGGTGGCGCGAACGCTGCCTGCATCGGGCTGGATCTCGCCGAAGGCGATATTGGCGAGGGTCGATTTTCCCGCCCCATTTTCACCGACCAGCGCATGTATCTCGCCCGCAAAGAGATCGAGATCGACGCCATCCACCGCGACGACGCCTGGATACGTCTTGCGAATGCCGCGAAGCTCGAGCGCCGGTTCCAAGTGCGAACCGGTTACAACTTTACCGGATGGAAGGCTGCGAGCTGTGCCCGGGTTGCCGGCGGCGAGATCCGTCCGGCGACGATTGCCTGCGAAATGGCGGCGAGACGAGCGAGGTTGGCCGGACCGATTTGAGTCTTCGTGTACTTGAAGTCGGTCAGTCCGACCGCTCCCTCGTGCAGGCCGAGCACGAGGTGTCCGCGCAGGGGTTTGCCGCGCGCAATTGCCTGCGCCGAGGTAAACACGGCGATGTCGACGTGTTTGACCATCGAAGTTAGCACGCGTCCGGGGGCGAGCGAATCCTGATTCGAGTCGACGCCGATGATGTAGCCGGTGGGCCGCGTTTTGACGGCATCGATCGCGCCGATGCCGACCTTGCCGGCAGCCGTGTAGATGATGTCGGCTCCCGAGCTGAACAAGAGATTGGCGAGCTCGGATCCAGCCGCGACGTCTTCAAACGAGCCCGCGTACTTGACGTCGATCCTCACCGTCGGATCGATCTGACGCGCACCGGCAGTGTAGCCCGCCTCAAACTTTTCAATCAGCGGCGAATCGATGCCGCCGATGAAGGCGATGTGATGCGTTTTGGTCATCATCGCGGCGAGCGCACCGGCTAAGAACGAACCGTCCTCCTCTTTAAATGTTATCGAGAGAACGTTTGGATCGGGAACGACGGCGTCGATGATGGCATACTGTTGCGCCGGATTCTGCTTGGCGACCGCGTCCAGGTCTTTACTCATGAGATAGCCGATCGCGTAGATCATGTCGAACTTGCGATTGGTCAAGGCGCTTAGGTTGGGCTGGTAGTCGGCTGCCGATCGCGACTGCAAGACTTGGATGTAGGCGCCCAGTGTGCTTTGAGCCGCAACCAGCCCGCGGTACGCGGAATCATTAAACGACTTATCGCCAAGACCACCGACGTCGGTAACCATGCCGAGCGTAAGCTGGCCGGGCTTCGGGCCGGCGTGGTGCTGGCAACCGGCCAACGCAATTAGCGCCGCGGCTATAATGGCCCAGAGTGCCGGTTGCTTCATCTTCGCCCAGTACGCACTGTCGAAGGATGAAGCCTGTTCCTCGCCGCGGGAGAACGCGCGAGCGGTAGCGTAAGGCGCGCGCGATGGAAGCACCGGACTTGCGGGTTAGCGTTCCGCGCCGCTGGAGCGAGCAACTCGACGGCATCGCCTGGTTACCGCGACTGATCGATAAAGCGCGGGCGGCCGCGGCCGGGACGTTGGGCTTCTATCTGTACGGACAGAGTCCGATGGATACGCAGTTGCTACGCGTCATGAACCAAGGCTACCGTTCGTTTAGCGCGATCGCGCGCTCCGCGCCGGACGATGCCGGCGTACTGGCAGCTCTCCAGCGCCACGATGCCGCGGCGCTCGAGCGCGCGCGTCTATGGAGCTCGCAACTGCATCGTCGCCGGCTTTACATGCTTGTCCTCGATCTCGACGAGGGCCATCTACCGCGCTGGCTTTGGCTGAGGCCTGCGGCCAATGCGACCACGCGCGTCCTCGTGCTCGCGGCGCGCCGCATTTGGCCGACGCGTGCCGAGGCGACTTTGCCACCGGACGAGAAATCGCCCAAGTCGTGAAACCTGTGATCGCCGTCGAGCGCGTCGATATTATCGGCGTTCCGATGGACCTGGGCGCCAGCCGGCGCGGCGTCGATATGGGACCCTCGGCTGTGCGCTACGCGAAGCTGCAGGAGTTGCTCACCCGCATGGGCACTCCGCACGTCGTCGATCATGGCAATCTGCAAGTGCCGATTCGCGAGGCAGTTGCAGCCGATCACTCCGACGCAAAATACTTCAAGGTCATCCAGGCAGTCTGCGAGGAGCTGGCCACGACGGTGGAACGGGTCGTGCGCGACGGCGGGTTTCCGGTCGTTCTCGGCGGCGACCACTCGATCGCGATGGGAACGCTGGATGGACTCAAGCGCGCCCGGGGCGAGGCGGCGGGTCTGGTATGGATCGACGCGCACAGCGACATCAACAATCCTCAGTCGTCGCATTCGGGCAACGTACACGGCATGCCGCTGTGGTTCGCGCTCAAGAGCGGTTTCGCAGTCGCGGAGCGCACCGTGCAGATCGGCTTGCGCGACGTCGATGCAGCGGAGAAGGAGATTCTGCGCGCGTCCGGCGTCAAGGCATTCAGCATGACCGACGTGGATCGCCTTGGCATGCCTACGGTGATGAACGAAGCGATTGCAATCGCTGCGTCGGGGGCGATGCCGATTCACGTTTCGTTCGATATGGATGGCATCGACCCGAGCGTCGCTCCGGGTACTGGGACGCCGGTGCGCGGCGGTTTGAGCTATCGCGAAGCGCATCTGGCGATGGAGATGCTAGCCGAGTCCGGGCGCCTTGGGTCGATCGAGATGGTCGAGATCAATCCAATTCTGGACACGCGTAACCAGACGGCGGCGCTCGCGGTCGAGTTGATCGGCTCCGGCTTAGGCAAGTCGATATTGTAGCGCTGCGTTCGCGAACGAGCGGTTAGCCCGTCGTGGCTGGGATACGACTGGCATACGTGCGTGCCTACGGTTTGACGCGGGCAGGCGCGATGCGCGCGCTGGCGGCGTTCGTCCACGAGGTCGAACCCGACGTCCTAGCGATCTGCGAGATCGAGTCGGGCGATGCGTTCGCACTGGCCACCCGGTTTACGCGCCAGTGGGCGTATCGCGGTGCTCAGGCGCTCCTTTGGGTCGAACGCGCCTTCAAAGCGCAGGCGGTGCTGGATGTCTACTTGCCGTTGGCGCCGGCGCGTCCGTTCGCTCGGCGCGGGCTCCTGCGCGTGGACGGCGTGATGGACGGTTTATCCGCCTCAATCTATGCGACGCAGTTTGCGCAGGATCGAGCCGACGCGCTCGCGGAGTTGCGGTTTGCTCGCGCGCAATTGCGCCGGAATTCATTTCCCTTGCTGGTTTGTTCGCAAGGCAGTGCCACCCGTGCCGGCGTCGAGTTGGCCGATTTGCGGCTCATCGCGCGTTCGCCCAGCGACGGTTTGCGCGTGCACGCGCGCGGCTTTTTGTGCGAGGGAACGGTGGAGTACGCGCCGCGAGCCGGAATCGGAACGGCTCTCGCAACGACTATCTCCCGTAGTAGCCGGTAAGCGTCGCCTGGGCCAGCACGTGTCCGCGGATGGTCGTCAAAAGCTGCGAGTACGAGGTGTTCTCGTTCAGCGGCAACGCTTGTGAATCCAGCGCGTACACGCTGAAGATGTAGCGGTGAGGGCGATCGCCGACCGGCGGGCACGGACCGTCGTAGCCACGGGAGCCAAACCCGTTTACGGCCGCCACGGCCGAACGCGCTGCCGCGCCGTCACTGCTGCGGGCCGATGCGGGGATTCCGAAGAGGAGCCAATGGGTGAATCCGCCTCCGGGAGCATCCGGATCGAAGAGCGAGATTGCAAAGGCCTGGGTACCGGCGGGCGGTTCCGTCCAGCGAAGGCGCGGCGCGACGTTCTGTCCGGTGCAGCCGCCGGCGTTGTACGTGTACCGCACGGCGATGTGGCTTTGCGGCGCCAGATCGGGGCTGCTCAGCGTAAAATGAGTGGTCGCAGATAGAGGTAAAGTCGTTAGCGCCAACGCGCCGGCGAATGCGCATGCAGCCTTGTTCATGGCGTTCCCTTCAATTCGATAACGGCGGTTCCCTCACAGGGGATTCCACCTCCGCAATTCGCAGGATCCCAGTTAGCGTTTTCGAGCAAGGCTCGGATCTGCGTCTCCAGCTGTGTATCGATCTCCGGCGTAAACGTGACGCGTTCGGTTTTGCCGCTGTCGCTAACGACGACGGTCAACGTGACGTGCACGTTCAGCCGTTCCAATGCTTCGCGCGCGTGGATGTCGAGTTCGGGTTGATCCTCGGTTCCCATCGGCATGTATCCGCCGGCCGGCTTCGCGCGCTCGGGTGCCGGCGGCTCGGGCTGAGGCGTTTCGCTCGGGCTGGGACGCGGTGAGGACGCCGACATCGACTGCGGCTGCGGCTCGCTCTGGCCCTGTCGAATCGTGGTGCCGACCGCGGCGGCAGCGATCGCAACCGGCGTCGAGTGCGGCGCCGGCGCGCGCCGATTGGTCACCGACGCAGCGATCCTCGGGTGAACGTGGGAATGCGAGAGATGGTGCGCCATGGCACGAGGCTTGGATGCCCGCGCCGGAGCCGAGCGATGTACGATCGCTATCCGGTTAACGTGCATGACGCTAATCTGCTCGACCGGCGTTGCGCTGAATCCGGCTCGCGGAAGCGGAAAAAAATATGCGAACGCGACGTGCAAGAGCAGTGAGGCGAGCAGCGCTCGCACCATCAGTCGATTCAACGGGTTGCTCGATAGCACCATCCTTCCCCCAAGCACGCCGATGCAACGCTCCTGCGTCGGGGGCCGTGACGCCTGCAACCCGGCCGAATCCCGCCGGTTCTGGGGTACCATGATCGACACGAATATCACGCTATATCAGGCGGAATGGTGCCCGTACTGTGCGCGCGTGCGCAGCAGGCTCACCGACCTGTTGCTCGATTACAAGAACGTTAACGTGCCGGCCGACCATGCGCAGCGCACGGCGCTCAAAGAGATCTCCGGCCAGACCGGCATTCCGACCCTCGTCGACGGCGACGTGATCATCGCCGACGACGACGACAAGATCATCGAATACCTCAACGAAAAATACGCCCACGCAAACGCGTGAGCCAAGCACCGCGCAGCCCATGCCTTACCATCGTCGGGACGCGCGCATTTTTTCATCCTGAAAAAATGCTACTCACTTCGCGCTCACTCTCGCCCTCCATGGCTTCGCTCGCGCCTCAGATGCCCTCCTCATGGCAAGGCACGCGCTGCGCGGTGCTTGCCGCTATTTAATCAATTCGGCGCCCCAGGCGTCCCAGCCGGCGACGCGCGACCGGGCGAAGAGCTCGATGCGCGAGCGATCGCCACACAACTCTTCGATGAGCCGGCGAAAGATCGCCGGCTTTTCACTATGCGCTCCGCGTTGCTGCAACACGACTTGCGGCTGGGCCAAATCGTGAATCGGAAATGGCCGGCCGGTGCGCGTTGTGGTAGCTACTAACAGCAATTCGCTCGTCGGTTTGGTAAAGGTCGGCGGCACGCCTTGGCCGACGATGATTCCGCCCCGGCGATTCGTCTTGACCCACACGTAGGCGACGCCGCGATAGTACAGTCCCCACGCTTCGATCAGCTTGATTGCAAAATGTAAGCGCGGGCAGGTCGCCCACAGGAACATCGCCGCCTTCTTGTTCAGGATGCCGCGCACGTCGAGCCGGCACAACTCTTCGAGCGACATCAGCGGATAGTGTTTGCCGGCGGCGGCGTCCTTGATCGGACTTCCGTAATAATGCCACGGGGGATCGGCGTAGGCGATATCGTAGCGATTTCGCGGAAATCGCGGTGGTGCCGGATGCGCGACGGCACTCTTGCGCCGCGCCAGCCGGCGCAGGTGCTCGCGGTTCTTTGGCGAGAGCTCGGTCTTTTGCACGGTTGGACTAACGAATTGGCCAGTGCAGGCTCAGCGCTCCTGCGACCGCGGCTCCGCATAAGGTCGCGGCAAAATTGACCGCGTCGTTGGAGAGCCACTGCCAACCGCGGCGCAGCGTGGTCGCGCTTCCGCACGCGTGCGGATCGGTTTCGCAAGCGCGGTGGCACTGCGGGCACCAACGCAGCGACTGCGCGCTCGCGCCCAGCAGCGAGTCGAGCAGCGCGCCCGCGAACCCGCCGATCGTCACCGGAAGCAGCGCTCCCAAGTGCACGAGCGCGGCGACGATTCCGACCAGCGCCGCGCCGGCGAGCGTAGCGATCGAACCTTGCAGCGAGATGCCGCCCGAGAGTCCGGTGGGCAGTCGCTGCCAGGTCAGAATCGAGCGCGGCTGCGCGCGCGCCAACACGCCGATCTCGGTTCCCCACGTGTCGGCGGCAGCGGCGGCGAACGCGCCGGAGAAGGCGGCGGCGAGCGGTGCGCCCAGCCTCCAGGCGAGGATGCAGAGCGCAGCTACGCCGCCGTTCGCCAGCACTTGCCAAGCGTCGCGCGCACCGTGCTTACCGACGTCGACGAGCGCGTTCTTCCGCCCGCGGCCGACGCGCGACAGCGCAACGGAAGGAAGAAAGAATGCGAAGAGCACCGCCGCCGCTTGCCAGCCGCCGCAACCGAAGGTGATGGTACCGACTGCCAACGCGGCAAGCGCACCGCTGTGCGTCAAGGCACGAATGCGCCAGGCGCTCAACGCAACGGCGCCGGCTGGAAGCGCCGCGACGAGCCATTGCACTAGCGGCGAGATGCCATGTACTCCTCGAGTGCGTCGACCAGCGCCGGCGCGGTGTACGCCGCGGGTGTGACGTCGACGTGCAGTCCGGCGTCGTGCGCGGCGCGCGCCGTCGCCGGTCCGATGCAAGCGACGACCTTTCCTCGTGCAGCTCGCGCGGCGTTGCCCACGTTGGCGGCAAATCCGCGCACTGCCGATGCGGATGCGAACGTCAGGACCTGCGCATCGGCGATGGCTCGCACAACGCTCGTATCGACTTGCGGCACGGTTCGGTAAGCGGCGACGTTGCGAACGCGGCGACCGCCACGTTCGAGCTTCTCGCGCACGGCCGGGCTGCCGTCACTCGGTCCAAGCTGCAGCACATCGTCTTCCGGCAACGTAGCGGCGAGCAAATCGGACGCCAGCGCTTGCGCGATGAACTCGCTCGGTACCAAGTCGGCGCGCAATCCGTGTCGCTCGAGCGCCGCAGCCGTTTGCGGCCCGACCGCAGCGATGCGAACGCCGGCGAACGCGCGAGCATCGCGACCTGCGTCATCGAGATAGCCGAAGGCGGCCTCGACGGCGTTGTGCGAGCTGAAAACGATCCAGGCAAACGTCCCCAATTCGCCCAGCGCCTTACGTACCGGCGCATCGTCGACCGGCGGCGCGATGGCAATCGTCGGCGCGACGATCGGTTGCGCCCCGCGGGCCAGCAGTGCTTCGGCAAACTCGCGTGCTTGCACAGCGGGACGCGTTACCAAAATCCGTACGCCGAAGAGCGGCATGCTGTCGAACCAGCGCAATCGCTCGCGAAGCCTGACGACGCCGCCGACGATCACGATCGCCGGTGCGCGCAATCCGTGACGGGCGACGTCGGCGGCGATCGTTGCTAGCGAACCGACCAGCGTCCGTTGCGACGGGCGAGTGGCTTCCTGGATCACCGCTACCGGAGTGTCGCCCGCGAGGCCGTGCCGCTGCAGCTGCGTGGCGATCTCCTCCAGATTCGCCATCGCCATCAGAAACACGAGCGTACGATGTGGATCGGCGAGCTTAGCAAAGTCGAGGGTGGAGGCAGCTTTGGTCGGATCCTCGTGGCCCGTAACGACGGTGAAG
Organism: Vulcanimicrobiaceae bacterium; assembly: GCA_051986335.1. Classification (GTDB taxonomy): domain Bacteria; phylum Vulcanimicrobiota; class Vulcanimicrobiia; order Vulcanimicrobiales; family Vulcanimicrobiaceae; genus JBPYDW01. The sequence continues at coordinate 27,147 of JBPYDW010000114.1, forward strand.
GAGGGATTGTGCTCGCGGTGGGTGATCGGAATGCCGGCATATGCCGGCGCGGCAAATGCGGACGAAACGCCGGGAACCACCTCGAAGGGAATTGCCGCAGCCGCCAGAGCTTGCGCTTCTTCGCCACCGCGCCCGAAGATAAACGGGTCGCCGCCCTTCAAGCGCACGACGCGTTTGCCTTCGCGGGCCAAGCGAATCATCAGCGCTTCGATCTCGGATTGCGGCATCGCGTGATCGCCGCCCCGTTTTCCAACGAATGTCTTCTCGCAGGCCGGCGACGCCATCGCGACGACCGTTTCATCCGCCAGCGCGTCGTAGAGCAGCGCGTCGGCCGTGCGTAATAGGTGCGCCGCGCGTACGGTGAGCAGGCCCGGATCGCCGGGGCCTGCACCTACCAGGTAGACGGTGCCGGTCTTACTCGTGCTCAACGTCGCGACCGCCAGCGCGCGTTGTCCGCGGCGCGATCGCATCGGCAAGATTGAGTTCGAACAGCTCGCGCAGCAGCTCCGCATGCACCTGCGCTTCGCCACGATCGGCGAGCGCCGCAGCGCGAATCTTTTGAACCGCTGAGTGCAGCAGCTTTGACACCACCGTCATCGACATTCCGACGACCAGCATTTTCTCGCGGTCGCTCAACTCCGGGCAACGCGCCAGCAGGCGCTCCACTTCCGCTTCGCGGATCGCCTCGGCCTTTTGCGTTAGCGCCGCAATTACCGGCAGTGCGGAGCGCGTGCGCGCCCATTGCGAGAACCGCTCGATGTACTCGGCAACGATCTCCTCAACCTGCGGAATGGCTTCGCGGCGAACTTCGAGCTTCTCGTCGACGACGTCGCGCAGTCCGTCGATATCGACGAGGGTGACTCCGGGAATCTCGGCGATCCGCGGATCGGCGTCGCGCGGGACCGCGATGTCGACGACGAAAAGCGGCCGATGCGGTCGCTTGGCCATCGCGGCGGCGACTTTGTGCGGGGTGAGGACGAAGTTGGCGGCACCGGTTGAGGTGATGGCGATGTCGGCGGCCTGCAGCGCATCCACGAGTCCGGGCATCTCGACCACCTGACCGAAACCGATTTCGTCGATCAGCTCGCGCGCGCGCGATAGCGAGCGATTGGTCACGATGAGCTCGCGCGCACCTTCGCGACGCAGCCGGCGCGCCGCAGTGCGGCCCATCTTGCCGGCGCCGATGACCAACACGCTCGAACCCTGCAGGCTGCCCAGCGTCGAGGCTGCCAGTCGAATTGCGGCGCTCGCCACCGAAACCGACTGCTCGCCGATGCGCGTCTGCGTTCGCGCGGCTTTGCCGGCATTGAGCGCTTCGCGGAAGAGCCGGTGCAACGTCTTACCGATCGTGTCGGCGTGTTGCGCTTGAATGTAGGCGTCTTTGACTTGACCGAGGATCTCGGCCTCACCGATCAGCATCGAATCCAACCCGGTGCTTACCCGAAAGAGATGTTCGACCGCTTGCGTGCCCAGATGCGTGTAGAGATACGATTCGAGATCGTATCCGGTCGCTCCGTGACGGAAGTTTAGCAGAAATGATTTTAGCTGTGCGACGCCGGTTTCGTAATCGTCGATCTCGGCATAGATCTCCAAGCGGCCGCAGGTGGAGAGCATGACCGCCTCGTGCACGCTCGAGTAATCGCGCAGCGCCGTCAGCGCTTCGCGCATGCGCGACGGAGGAAACGCGTGGTGCTCGCGTACGTCGACCGGCGCGGTGTGGTGGGAGAGCCCGAGGCAAACGATCGGCATGGTTAGCGGACTCTTCCGTTCATGAGCTCATCCTAACGCTCGGCGCCCGGCCGGCCATAGCGGATTTATCGCACGATTTTCGGGCGGAGGGTCGCGTCATAATGCCTGCTTGCTCGCACCAACCGGCTGCATCTCGCTCAACGCCGAGTCGGCCGCCGCGATCGTTCGCATGACGTCCCCGGTCGTATGCGCCGTGCTGACGAATCCGGCTTCGAATTGCGAGGGTGCCAAATAGACGCCGCGATCGAGCATCGCATGGAAAAATTTGGCGTACGCTTGCGTGTCGCAGCTCAGGGCATCTTCCAAATTGGTCACCGGCCCGTCGATGAAGAACGTGCAAAACATCGAACCCGCGTAGACACTCGAATGCACGACCCCGTGCTTCTCGAAGATCTCGTGCAAACCATCACACAGGAGCTTGCTGAGCACTTCGAGGCGATCGAATAGGGTTGCATCATCCCGCACCGTCTTGAGGGTTGCGATACCCGCGGCCATCGCGATCGGATTGCCCGAGAGTGTGCCGGCCTGATAGACGGGGCCGTCGGGCGAGAGCATAGCCATGACCTCGCGCCGGCCCCCGAAGGCGCCGACGGGCAATCCGCCTCCGATCACTTTGCCCAGCGTAGTGAGATCGGGTAGCACATCTTCGCGTTCCTGCGCGCCGCCGCGAGCGACGCGAAACCCGGTCATTACTTCGTCGAAGATGAGAAGCGCACCGTAGCGCGTGCAGAGTTCTCGCAGGCCGCGCAGGTAGCCGGGTCGTGGGACGATCAGTCCCATGTTGCCGGGGTACGGTTCGACGATGACGGCGGCGATGCGATCCGGCGTAGCTTCGAATGCGGCGCGAACGGCGTCCGGGTCGTTAAACGGCAGAACGATCGTATCGCGCGAGGTCGCTTGCGTAACGCCGGGTGAGTTGGGAACGCCGTTGGTCAGCGCGCCCGAGCCGGCCGCGATCAGGAACGCATCGCTATGCCCGTGGTAGCAACCGGCGAACTTCACGATGGCATCGCGTCCGGTGAACGCCCGCGCAAGCCGGGCGGCGCTCATCGTTGCTTCGGTACCGCTCGAGGTAAAGCGTACGCGTTCGACCGACGGAACGAGCAAACAGATGAGCTCCGCGAGTTCGCTTTCGGCTTCGGTCGGCGCGCCGAACGAGGTGCCGTGCGTAGCGGCTGCGGAGATCGCCTTGACAACGTGCGGATGGGCGTGGCCGAGCAACAGCGGGCCCCACGAGAGGACGTAATCGATATACTCGTTGTCGTCGAGGTCGTAGAGAATAGCGCCCTTCCCACTGCGCATGAAGACAGGTGCTCCACCGACTGCTTTGAAGGCGCGCACCGGCGAGTTGACTCCACCGGCGATAACGTTGCGCGCGCGCGCAAAGGCGGAGATCGAACGTTCGTAACTCATCGATGTCGGCAGCATTCCTTCAACGGGCAAAAGCATCACTCCAGTCTTCGGGCGAGTTCAGGTTGGCGAAGAGGCTGCAACTCATTGGCAGGCGACGCGCCCGCAGCCTTTCAACGACGCCGCGCACCGCCGCGTTACCTTCGAGCAGCAAGGGCAAACCCTCGCGCAGCAACGCGCGGCGGTCGTAGAGGGCGGCCAGCGGCTCGATGCCGCCGTTGTGCTCGGGGATGACGGCTTCGTCGCCGTCGCGCCAGGCGCTGCGCAGGGCAGCGAGCAACGGCGGCCCGACGCGCGGCATGTCGGCCGCCACGACGTAGACGCGATCTGCATCCAGCGCTTCGCACGCGGACACCATGCCGCTTAGCGGCCCGCGTCCGGACCAGCGGTCGAGCACCCGCGGGCACGTTAGCATCGCGTCCAGCTGCGCCGGAAAGGGCCGCGCATGCGAGACGATCACCGCGTGCGTGGCACGCAGCGCGCGAAACGTGCGCACCAAGAGCGGAACGCCGTCGACGAGTCGTTCCAGTTTTCCGGGCAGTCGGGTCGCGTCGCCACCGGCCAACAGCACGACGACCTCGCGACTACTGGTTGCGCCGTGCATACTCTTTCGCAAAATAGGTAATGACGATGTCCGCGCCGGCGCGCACGAAGCCGGCCAAGAGTTCGTCGACCGCCCGGTCGCGTTCCAACCAGCCGTTTTGTGCGGCCGCCACCAGCATAGAATACTCGCCGCTGACGTTGTAGACGGCGATCGGGGTATCGAACGCCTCGCGCGCCGCCCTGACGATGTCCAGGTAGGCGAGCGCCGGTTTTACCATCACGATGTCGGCGCCTTCTTCGATGTCCAGCGCTATCTCCCGTAGCGCTTCCCGTGCATTGGGCGGATCCATTTGATACCCGCGGCGATCGCCGGATTGAGGCGTCGAGCCGGCGGCATCGCGAAATGGCCCGTAGAACGCCGACGCGTACTTTGCGCTGTACGACATGATTGCGGTGTCGATGTAGCCGTGTGCGTCGAGAGCGCTGCGCAAAGCCTCGACGCGCCCGTCCATCATGTCGGAGGGAGCGATGACGTCAACGCCGGCCTGTGCGTAGGTGAGCGCCGTCTTGACCAATAGCGCGACCGTTGCGTCGTTGTCGACGTCGCCGCGCTCGTTGAGAATGCCGCATTGTCCGTGATCCGTGTATTCACAATTGCAAAGGTCGGCGATAACGTTCGTATCGGGTAGCGCGTCCTTGACGGCTCGGATTGCCGTTTGTACCACGCCGTTGGGATCGTAGTTGGAGCTTGCGACGGCGTCCTTGCGCGACGGGATGCCAAAGAGCAGGACGTTGGTCACGCCCAGCGTTGCCAGCTGCCGGCATTCCTCGACGAGCGAAGTGACGGTGTGCCGCTCGATGCCCGGCATCGCCGGAATCGGACCCGCATCGCCGGCGCGCTCGGCGACGAATAGCGGCTGCACTAAGCGATCGACGCGCACGTGGTGTTCTCGCACCAGCGCGCGCATGCCGGCCGTGCGCCGCAGACGGCGGGGACGATGAATCACAACGGCTGTGGTTCGAGGCGACGGCATATCTGCCCCACAAGCGCATCGATCGTGGCTTCGGTTGCAACGATGTCCGGGTGCCAGCCTGCTGCGGCCGCGGCGGCCGCCGATTTCGGGCCCATCGCGGCCACGGTGATCCGCGGCGGCCGGTCGTGCAGCACTGCGTCGGCCACCATAACCGAGGCGCTCGAGGGAAAGACGATGAGGTCGGCGGGACGTCCGTCAGCCGGAGCGCCGGCGCGCAACTCGATGACGTTCGCACCTGCCTCGCGTAGCTGCGCGGCCATAGTGCTCGCACGCGCTTGCGTGCGCGGTAGCAACACGGTTCTGCCCGCTAGCGGCAGCAGTTCTCGCAGTTGCCGGGCCGTCCGTTCGCCCAGCGCCTGTGCCTCGTGCGGCGTCGTCACTGCGGCGATGCATCGGGCGCGTACGATCTTTGCCGGCTGGTGGTGATCGAGGGCGTACGCAACGTCGACGTGCATCGAACCATCGTGCAGCGCGGCGAAAACCCCGATCGGCGCACTGCAGCCGGCGCGCAGCGCGTGCAGCGTCGCTCGCTCGGCGGTGATGGTCAACTCGGAGTGCTGGTCGTTGATCGCCGCCCGCAGTTGTTGGGCTAGCGCGCTAGAGTCGGTGCGCGTCTCAACCGCCAGTGCGCCCTGCCCGGCCGCCGGAACGATTTCGCTCGTCTCGAACGGAACCGTGTATCTCGCGGCTGCCTTCAACCGGTTCAAACCGGCCATTGCAAGGACGATCGCTGCGAACTCCCCTTCGCGCAGCTTGCGCAACCTGGTGTCGACGTTGCCGCGCAGGTCGACGTATTCCAAATCGGGGCGCAGGGCGGCGAGCTGCGCACGACGGCGAGGACTCGATGTTCCGACGCGAGCCCCGGCCGGAAGATCGGCAAACCGTTCGTACGCGTCGCTGCAGAACGCATCGCGTGGATCTTCGCGGGCGGAGATGGCGGCCAGCTCCATGTCGGCGGCGAGGGCGCTGGGCAGGTCCTTGCACGAATGGACCGCGTAGTCGGCACGTCCGTCGCGAAGCGCGGATTCCAACTCGGTAACGAACACGTTTTCACGCTCGAGCGCATGCACCGGACGGTCGGTGACGCGATCGCCCAGCGTGCGCACCTTGACGATGGTGCTGGCGATGCCGCGCTGCGCGAGTTTGGCGGCTACCGCGCGCGCTTGCGTCAACGCGAGCTCGCTTCCCCGCGACGCGCAGCGGACCGAATGCGTGCGCGGTTCCAGGGTGCCGCCGTGCAATCTCTCGATGGCTGCTTCGGCCTCGTGCTCGATATCGGCGGGCGTCATGCGCGCCAGCGCTTCGACCGGAAGGTCGCTCAGCGCGCGCAGGACCGGCGCGCGCTCTTCCGGCGCCAGCAGCGCTTTGACGTAAACCCGCGCGTAGGCAAGAACGCCGGCGGCTCGCCCGTAGCTCTCGCCGAAATGCGAGCGCGCCTCTTCGACCACGCGTCGAGCGAAGGCCGGCGTGCTACCGCCGGAGTCAACGGCAATCGTCATCTCGCCGATAGTAGTTGTCGCCAGCATGATGGCATCGCCGGCATGCGCGGAGGTCGCGTCGACGACCAAGACGCGAGCTGCGCGAGCGTCGGCAACGACCAGCGCGTTGACCGCGTCGTCGTCGGTTGCGGCAACGGCCAGAAACGCTTCGGCCAGATCGCCGGCGCGGTACGCGCGCTCGACGTAACTGCTAGGCTCGCGCAGCAGCGTCTTGAGTTCGGGATGAATCGCAGGCGCAACGACGTACAACTGCGCGCCGGCCGCGGCGAGCGAGCGGCATTTGCGCAGCGCGACGATACCGCCGCCGATGACGACGACGCGGCGTTCGGCGATGCGAAGTGAGACGGGCAACGACATAGGTGAGGCGCAAGACTTCCGCGGCGCCGTCGCTAACAACTGCCGCGACATATGGAAAAACCCATGCGCGCCGCCCTTATAGGCTCGGCTATCGCCGCTCTCATAACGCTGCCGGGCCTGGGGGTCGGGACGCTGTGGGACAATTCGGAAACCGCGTACGGGGAGGTTGCGCGCGAGATCCTCTTGAGCCGCGACTGGGTCATCATGCACTTCAATGCGATGCCGTGGTTCATTCAACCGCCGCTGTATTTTTGGCTGGCGGCGATCGCGGCGACGATCTTCGGCGTAAGCTCGTTCGCTTTTCGCTTGCCGGCGGCATTGGCGACGATCGCCATGGGCGGCCTCACCGGTTATGCCGTCGCGCGACAGGTCGGCACGCGCGCCGGCATTTACGCCAGCGTCATCTTGTCGACGTGCCTGATGCAGGCGATTGTCGGCAGGCTCGCGATCATGGATGCGCTGCTCGATCTCACCGTAGCGGTAACGCTCTTCTGCTGGTTTCGCTCGCTGCAACTGGGGCGCGATTGGTATGCCGTTGCCGGCTGGATCGCCGCGGGAGTCGGATTTTTAGTGAAGGGTCCGGTCGCTCCCGTCGTTGCCCTCTTGGTCATCGTTCCGTACGCAATCTGGAACGCCCGCGTCGAACCGACGCGCTTGCCGTCGTGGCGCGGCTGGCTCGGCGGGTTAGCGGCGTTCGCCGCGGTCGTGGCTCCCTGGATGCTGGCCGAAGTGGTGCGCGTCGGACCTTTCGCGATAACTCGATTCATCGGGCACTACACGATCGGTCGTTATACCGGCGTCATCCAGAATCAGACCGGCCCGTTTTGGTACTATCTGCCGGTCATCATTCTGGGGTTCTTTCCCTGGATCGCCTTCTTTCCGGTGGCGCTAACCTGGGCGTTGCGCAATCTCAAGGTGCACTCGCCGGAGGCCGCCAGGCTGGTGCGACTGTCGATCGTCTGGATCGTGATGCCGCTGGTCTTCTTTAGTTTCGCGCGCACGAAGCTGCCCAATTACATTGCGCTTTCATTGCCTGCACTGGCCGTTATCACCGCACTGTATTTCAATGCGATCGCAGACTGTGCGCGCCGTCGTGCCGCGATAATTTCGGCGGCGACGGTTCCGTTGTTTATCGCTCTGGTGGCGGCAGCGATTGCGGTGTTCGTGCGCGACAATCGCCTGGGTGCCCAGGCCGCTTCGGCGATTCCGGATCTGGCAGCGATGGGGCTAGCGATCTTACTGGGCGCAATCGCCACGCTCGTGCTCCTGGCGCGACGCGAGTGGAGCTCCTTGGCTCCGTACGGGTTGGGCATTGCCATGTTTATCGCCATCGACACGCTGGTGCTGTATGGATTGCCGCAAGCGGAGGCCTTCAAGCCGGTCCCGGTGCTCGCTGCTGCTATTCAAGCGCAGCGGCTTCCGGGCGATGCTGTGGGCATCCAAAGCATCCCGGGGAGCAACGCGCTGCTGTTTTACACCCAACCGCGCGTGACCGTACTTGCGGCTCCCGGTGTCAACCGCAGCCCCGACGCCGCGCTGGCGCGACCATTCATCTGCGCTGCGGCGCGCGTGTTCGTGGTCGCGCCGAAAAAACGCCCAGCGTACGATCCGACGTACGGAAGACGCCGTCGCATCACCGCCCAATCGGGCCGCGCAGTCCTGTTCTTATACGACGGCCCCGCCTGCATTCCGGGATCATAAGGGCGAGGCCGAGGATAGCCAGGGTTCCTCGCAGGACCGCTCCTCGCTCACCATCCATGGCTCGCTCCTGCTGCGCCACTTTTCGCGCAGAACGAAGTTTTGAAGTTCACATCCTGTGAAGGCGCGAAAAGTTGGAGCCCCTGCTTGGAACCCTAGCTACCCTCGGCCTTATGATCTACCTCAGGCGGAAACTTTTGGGTTTATTCGGCTGCCATTGTGTGAGGGCGTCAATGAGTCGCGGCTGAGCGTACTTGCGCGGCGGTGACCGCCGAAGCCTTATTATTTCCCAGTGAGCCGCGGATGTAGGTGATCACCGCCGCCGTTTGATCGTCGGTCAGCGTGCCCTTCCACGGCGGCATCGTACCGTTGTACGTCTGCCCGTTTACCTGCACCGCACCGTGCAGACCATTCTTCACGATCCCGATAACTTTGCTGACGTCGCCGGTGACTACCGGATTGTTTGCCAGCGGCGGGAAGGCGCCAGGCGTTCCTTGTCCCTGGGCGCCGTGACACGAAGAACAGTTTTGTGCGAATACTTGCGCGCCGCTAGCATTCGCCGTGCCGGCCGCTGCTGCAGCACCGGCCGCCGACATCTTCTCGGGCGGGGGTGGCGGCGGCGCGTTGGCCTGCTTGGCGACGATCGATGCCTGGCTCCAGAAGGTGAGTCCCAAAATGATCGCCAGCGAGATCACCGTCGTCCACAAAATCGGCACGCGCGAGCCGAACGTCCGCGTCGTGCTGCGATCGATCCACGGCAGCAACAACAGAATCGTCGTAGCGATGCCGG
>JBPYDW010000115.1:0-3797 GCA_051986335.1 Vulcanimicrobiaceae bacterium
AACGCCGCCGAGCAGCCAAAGGATTACAAGACCAGCGCGCAGCTCATCGCGTTCTTGGTCGATATGGTGAGCAAGAACGGAAATCTGCTGCTGGACATCGGCCCGAAGGCCGACGGTACGATCCCGGCCATCATGGAACAGCGCTTGCGCGACATGGGAACGTGGCTGCGCGTCAACGGCGAAGCCATCTACGGTTCGCATTACTGGTGGCGCGCCTCCGACGACGGCAACCTGCGCTTTACCGTGCAGCAGAACAAGGCGTTCTACTTCATCTCGCTGATGCGCCCGTTGGCAACGGTGGAGGTACATCAGCCGATTCCGCTGGCCGACGGCAACACGATCACCCTGCTAGGCTATAACGGACCGCCGCTCAAGTGGCACCGTTACGGACAAGATGTGATCGTCGACGTCCCACCAGCGGCGCGAGCAAGCGGCCGCTATGCGTGGACGTTCAAAGTGAACTGGAAGTAGCGCGATGCGCGTAGCTCTTGTACTTGCGCTGGTTTGGCTGCTGGTGACACCGGGCACCCCGCCGCAGCAGGTCATCCGCTCGGCCGGACAGCTTACACCCAATGCAAGGCAGATGGAGTGGCAGCACGAGGAGCTGACCGCTTTCATTCACTTCGGTCCGAACACGTTTACCGGCCACGAATGGGGGAGCGGAAAAGAGGATCCGAACGTCTTCGATCCCTCGGCGATGGACACCGATCAATGGATGCGCTCGCTCAAAGACGCCGGCTTCAAGAAAGTAATCCTGGTTGCCAAGCATCACGACGGGTTCGTCATGTGGCCGACGCGCTACACTCAGCATTCGGTGCGCTCCAGCCGCTGGCGCGGCGGGCACGGCGACGTGGTCGGCGACTTCGTGAAGTCGGCGCACAAGTATGGGCTAATCGTCGGCTTCTATCTCTCGCCGGCCGATCTCAATCAAGCGCAGCCGGGCGGCGTCTTCGCCAACGGCAGCGCCGTGCGCCCGGTGACGATCCCGACGCTCGTACCCGGCGACACGCGCAAGCCGGCGCAGGCGTTTCATTTCAATCTCAATGCCTATAATGCGTACTACCTTAACGAGCTCTACGAACTGCTCACCCAGTATGGACCGGTAGAAGAAGTGTGGTTTGACGGTGCCAATCCGCTGCGCGACCAGGGACGCATCGAGCACTACGATTTCACCGCCTGGTACACGATGGTGCATGCGCTGCAGCCCAAGGCGATACTCTTTCCGATCGACATCAACTGGGTCGGCGACGAAGCGGGCCAAGCGCGTCTCTCGCAGTGGAGCGTCATCCCGCTGACCGGGCCGCCGGTGGCGGATCAATCGACGCACGTCATCGATCCCGGCAGCCCGGATTTGGGCGACGACGCAACGCTGACCAACCCCAAAACGCGAATGATACGCTGGATGCCGAGCGAATGCGACGTGCCGCTGGAGAAGGGCTGGTTCTGGCATCCCGACTCGCCGCCGAAATCGCTGGCCGCGCTGCAAGAGATTTACTTTGCTTCGGTCGGACGGAATTGCCAGCTGCTGCTGGATGTGCCGCCGGATCAGCGCGGCCTGTTCGACGACGCCGACGTCTCGCGCTTGCACGAATTTGGCGAATGGATACGCACGCAGTTCGCGCACGACCTCGCGGCCGGAGCCACCCGCAACGACGATAGTGCCGGCGGATTGCGGACGTTCTCATTCATGCTGCCCAGAGCCGAGACGTTCGACATCGTCGCCCTGCAGGAGCGCATCGAGGACGGGCAGCGCGTCGCGCGTTTCGTGGTTGAGGCGCGGACCGCAAATGGATGGGAGCAGATCGCAAGCGGTACGACGATCGGGTACAAACGGCTGTTGCAGTTGCCGGCTCCGGTCACGGCTAGGGTCGTTCGGGTGAAGGTGCTTGCGGCGCGCGATCGGCCGGAGCTCGCTAGCCTTTCGCTCTACCGCTGACCTGCAGGAGGATAAACAATGCGACGGGTGCTGCTCATCATCGCATCTTTCTTGATGGTTTCCGGCCCGGCGCTGGCGCTGAACAACGGCGTAGCTCGCACGCCGCCGATGGGTTGGGACGACTGGAACACCTTCGCTTGTCACCTGGACGAGAAGCTGGTCGAGCAGACCGCCGATGCGATGGTGCGCAACGGCATGCGCGATGCCGGTTATCGCTACGTTGTGCTGGACGACTGCTGGGTTGGGGGCCGCGACAAGAACGGAAATCTGCAACCGAATCCGCGGCGCTTTCCGCACGGCATGAAAGCGCTGGGGGACTATCTTCACGCCCGCGGCCTCAAGTTCGGCATCTATGAGACGCCGAACACGGTCACGTGCGAAGGGCGAGGAACGGACTATCCCGGCTGGCTCGGCGTCGGAAGCCTCAAGCACGAGCGGCAAGATGCCCAAACCTTTGCTTCGTGGGGCGTCGACTACTTGAAGTACGACCATTGCAGCGGCGACTTCCGTTCGTTTATCTGGATGCGCGATGCGCTGCTCGCTGCCGGGCGGCCGATCGTGTATAGTATCAATCCTGAGTTCGCGACCAATCCACTGCGCGGACACCTGCCCCAGATCGCAAACATGTCCCGCGTCGCGGACGACGTGAGCAACGATTGGCCCTCGATCATGCGGGTGCTCGACGTCGGAGCGAACTTCGCACCATTGGCGGCGCCGGGGTTCTTCAACGATTTCGACATGCTGGAAGTCGGCCGTGGGATGAGTGCGAGCGAGGATCGCGCCCACTTCGGCATGTGGGCGATGATGGCGAGTCCCTTGATCGCCGGCAACGACGTTCGCAACATGAGCGCGCGCACGACGGCGATTCTCGAGAATCGCGAGATCATTGCCGTCGATCAGGATCCGCTTGGCGAGCAGGCTACGCTGAAGACCGAGCCGACGCTAACGACGCAGGTTTGGACGAAGCGGTTAGCCGCACGCGACACGTACGCGGTCGCGCTGCTCAATCGCGGCGATGCGCCCGCCGACATCGGAGTGGAGTGGCTGCATCAACTCGGCTTCTATGCAAGAGCGCGGGTGCGAGACCTCTGGCGGCACAAAGATCTCGGCACCTATCAGCACTTCTACGTCGTCGTCGTTGCTCCGCACGACGCGGTCATACTCAAAGTGACGCGCTTGCGTTAGTTGCTGGAGGCGGCAACCTGTGGTTCGTAGCTGAGTTCCGCGTACCAGTCGCCGCGGCCGCCCGGCGTCAGATCGAGCATATTATAGACCGGCGTCAGCAGGTCAATGCCGCGCTGGTTGAGCTCTTCGGACATGTGCGGGTGCGTCGTGTAGAAATGGCGCAGCGTTCCGTCGGGTTCGCGCGTGAAGACGGAGATCGTCGAATCCTGCTCGCCGTTCTCGTCCTCGCTGTTGAGGTCGTACTTGAAGGTGTTGTCGCCGCAACTGAGGAGCCACAGGTTGCTCCAGCCTCGTTTACGCGCATGCGCGCGCAGGATCGCCGGGTCGGCCGCCGCGGCGATCGCAAAGTCGATGTTCTGCCCGATGTGTTGCGCGACGCCGTTGTAGCCGTCGATCCACATCGTGCACATCGGACACGCTTCGGTCTGCTTCTTCCCGTACATCAAGTGGTAGATCACGAGCGGGCGTCCGGGCGCGCTGAACAACTCGCTTAGCTTCACGTCGCGAAGCGGCGCATCGCCGGCATCGAGATCGGTCGGCCCCTCGTGGAAAACGTAATCCTGGACGACGGCGCCTTTGGGCAAATTGCGGCGCATTTCGGCGATGCGCTCGCGATGGCGCATCTCCTCGATCTCCGCCAATCGAAGCTCTTCGCGCGCAGCTTTGTACTCGGCGG
>JBPYDW010000116.1:0-8930 GCA_051986335.1 Vulcanimicrobiaceae bacterium
ACTGCATCAGATCGACATGGTCGATGCACCGCCGACCCCGCTCTACGATCGCTACCGCGCTTTGCCCGACGTTCGCACGACGCTATCACCGTGGAACGCGCAAGACGTGCTGATCCTCAACGCGCGCAATCCGAGTTTAAATGAGGTCGCAGTGCGCCGGGCAATTGCGTCGGCGATCGACTCCGACGCCATCATTCGCAACGTCACCCGCGGCGTTGCCGAAGTTCCCCACAACAGCTTGCCGGTCACGGCGATTGGGTATGAGCGATTGCCGGCGCACCGCTACGATCCGGCGTTCGCCAATCGCCAGCTGGACGCCGCCGGATGGTTGCGCGGCCCCGACGGCATTCGCCGCAAGAAGGGCGTGCGTCTCTCGCTCACCTATGCCGGCACGCATGGCAGCGCGACCACGCAGGCGCTTGCCGTACAGGTTCAATCGTACTTGCGAGCGGTCGGCATCGACGTACAGATTCGTCTCTTTCCGTACAACCAGCTCTTTGCGCTGGAGGGCCCAATCTATGGCGGAACGTACGACATGGCGAACTACTCGACCACGCTGACCTGGGATCCAAACATCCTTTTCTACCTCGGTTGCGATCAGTGGTATCCGCACGGTGAGAACGTCTACGGCTACTGCAATCCGCGGCTGGACGAGCTCGAGCGGCGTGGCCTGCAAAGCGACGACCCGTCGACGAGAGCGGCAATATACCGGCAGGCGAGCCGGATCATTTGGCATGATATTCCGTACTTGCCGCTGTATCAGCTACGCCGACTGGACGTTTTTTCGATAGATTTGCGCGGCTTCAGCGTCAACCCCAGTGCGACGCCGTGGTGGAACGCTTGGCAATGGGACATTTAGGAGAAAAATTGGTGAAGCTTACGATTCTACTTTGTGCCCTGGTGCTGCTTGCGCCCGTTTGCGTGCGCGCGGACGCTGCCGGCCTCCAGCAGGCGCTGACGGCCGCATACAGCCGGGAATGCCAAGCGCTGGTGGCGGCCGACTCCAACGCCTGGGCGAAGGTGCACGCCTCCGGCTACGTCGGCATCCATCCCGACGGCACGCGCGACGACCTGGCGACCGCGGTCAAGAACACTCAGCAGCTCTTCTCGTTTGCGAAGATCACCGACTGCACGCCGGTATTTTCGTCGGTAAAGCAGAACGGCGACGACGTCGTTGCTACGCTCACCTTGACGATCAACGGTACGGTCGCCGCGAGTGGAAGTGGCGCGACCCAGCCGTTAAACATCGTGGTACAGGCGGTGGATACTTGGACGCAACAGAATGGTGTTTGGCTGCAGAAGACCTCGCAGGCGTCGGAACAGACGGTCAAGGTCAACGGCCAAGTCGTCCAGCATAACGTAGCTCCTGCGCCGGCGGCATCGCCGTCACCGTAGGCGCGCATAGCTTGACTCCCGGAGGATTCAGAAGTGAAAAATGCATCGCTCGCGACGGTTGCGCTGCTACTCGCATCACTGGCCGCGCTGCCGGCCATGGCCGATACCGCTGCCGTGCAGTCTGCGCTCAAGGCCGCGTATATGAATCAGTGCGCGTTGGTGGTGGCCGGAAATTACGACGGGTTCAGCAAGACGGTGACGCCTGACTACGTCGACATCCAGCCGGACGGGAAGAAGGTACCCCTAGCGCAAGTAGTCGCTGCCATGAAACAGAATGCGGCGGTGCTGAAAGTGACGAGCTGCGACGTCTCCTTCAACAGCGTTACCCAAAACGCCGACGGAAGCGTGGTTGCCGCGGTGACGGCGACGCAGCACGGTCAGCTCGTTTCGACGCCGCAACCGGTTGTCGCAACCTCGGTTGCCAACGACACCTGGGTTCAGCAAAACGGAAACTGGCTGCTGAAGAGCTCGGCCGTAAGCGAGGTTACGGTCTCGGTTGCGGGCAAGGTCGTTCAGCATATTGGCGGATCCGCCGCGGCATCGCCGTCGCCCGCACCGCCGCGGTAAACGAGGTAGCTCTTAGGAAGGTCGCGCCGTGAAAATCGCATTGCCCCTTGCCGCCGTCGCGATCCTCGTCCCGCTGCTGATGCCGTCGCCGGCCGCCGCCGACACCGCGGCCTTGCAGGCAGCGCTGAGAGCAGCGTATTTGAATCAATGCGCGCTGGTCATGGCGGGCAACTACCCCGCCTTCGCCAACACCATGACGCCCGATTACCTAAACGTGGATCCTAACGGGAAAACGCAGGACCGCGATCAGGCCGTTGCGGATGCCAAACAAGGCCAGCAGATGGCAAAGGTGATGAGTTGCGACGTGCACTTTACCAGCACGACGCAGAATGCCGATGGTAGCGTCGTTGCGGCCGTTACCGCCACGCAGAACAATCTGGTGGGTGGAGCGGCGCCTGCGATGATAATCGTAACCGAGAACGATACGTGGGTGCGGCAGAACGGATCGTGGCTGATGAAGACTTCGAAGGAGAGCGAGGTGACGTTGAAAGTCAACGGCAACGTCGTCGAGCATTTGGGCGGCTCGAGTGCGTCTTCACCCGCGCCGGCCGCCTCGCCGTAAGCGGTTAGCGGTTAAAGTCCGACGGCTTTAAGTCTTCGAGAAACTTCTTGAACCGAGTCGACTCGGCTTCATCGACCTTTTCGGTTGCCGCTTCTTCGAGAACGATCTTGTCGCTGACGTAAATCGGCGCCTGCGTGCGCAGGGCGAGCGCTATCCCATCCGACGGCCGAGCGTCGACCTCATGGAGCGTGCCGTTCGAACGCACCATGAGTTTGGCAAAGAACGTCGACTCACGAATGTCGTGAATGACGACCTGCTCCAGCACAGAGTCGAGCGTTTCGAGGATCGAGCGCATCAGATCGTGCGACAGGGGGCGCGGCACGGGCGCGCCTTCTAGGGCAAGAGCAATCGCGGTCGCTTCGAACGGACCGATCAGTATGGGAAGAAAGTGCGTGCCGTCGAGATCCTTGAGGATGACTACCGGGTCGTGCGTAAGCAGGTCGATGCCGAGTTTGTCGACCTTCATTTGGCGCATAGAGGGGTATCCTACGCGCTGCCTGGTTTTTCTTGCCGGTTCAAGCGGCTGCGGAAGTGGGGCGTGCTGGGTGCGGCGAACGCAAGGCGGCTCCAATGGCTCTTTCATGCGGCATCGTCGGGCTGCCCAACGTCGGCAAATCCACTATTTTCAACGCGCTTACCCGCTCGGCGCAGGCGCTGGCGGCCAATTACCCGTTTGCCACGATCGAGCCCAACGTCGGCGAAGTGGCCGTTCCCGACGAGCGGCTAGCAGTGCTGCAAGAACTGGTGCACGCGAAACGCATCGTTCCGGCGACCGTACGGTTTGTCGATATCGCCGGCCTCGTTCGCGGCGCCAGCGCCGGGCAAGGTCTGGGCAACGCATTCTTGAGCCACATTCGCGAGACGGATGCGATCGCGATGGTCGTGCGATGTTTTGAAGACGACAACGTCTCGCACGTGGAGGGCGTTCCCGAGCCCGAGCGCGACGTGGAAATCGTTGGTATCGAGTTGGCCCTTGCGGACCTCGCAACGATGCAAAAGCGCCTCGACAAACTCGAGCGCGAGGCCCGAGCCAACCCCAAGACTCGGGGCCGGCCCGTAGCGGCCAAGAACCTGATAGCGGCGCTGGAGGCCGGGCGGCCGGCACGCAGTTTCCGCGCCGGATCACTCGAAGCTGAAGTCGCCGCCGAATCGTTTCTGTTGACCGCCAAACCGCTGCTCTACGTCGCCAACATCGGCGAGGAGCAGATCGGCAGGCCGGGACCGCTGGTGACGCGGTTGCAGACGATCGCTCGGGGCGACGGCAGCAGGGTAGTAGCGCTGTGCGGCAAGATCGAGGCCGAGCTTGCCGGCCTCTCGCCGATCGAAGCAGCCGAGTTTTGCCGCGAGTTGGGAATCCGGCGCAGCGGCTTGGACGAGCTAGCGCTCGCTGCCTACGATCTGCTCGGTTTGACGACGTTTCTTACGGCGGGCGAAATGGAGGTTCGGGCCTGGACGATTCATCGCGGCAGCCGAGCCCCGGAGGCCGCGGGAACGATCCACAGCGACATGGAGCGCGGCTTCATCCGAGCCGAGATCGTTTCGTACGACGATTACGTTACGCACCGTTCCATGGACGCGCTGCGTGCCGCCGGATTAGTCCGCTCGGAGGGCAAGGACTACGTGATGCGGGAAGGCGACGTCGTCAACTTTCGATTCAACATTTGAGCCGGTGCGGAAAGAGAGCACGCCGGAGGGGTCCTCCAAGGGACGGCGCTCTCGTAGAACCAACCCCAGCATCGCTTGACCTATCCCCGGAGGAAGTAGGAACGCGACTATGAGCACTCGCGACGACTCGGTGTTCGGCGATGGCATTATCTACTTCAATGGAGCCGCCGATCTGCTCGAAATCGACGCCGGGGTACGCCGAATTCTTACGCATCCGTCGCGCCAAATTATTTTCTCGATTCCATTTCAACGAGACTCCGGCGAGTTTGAGGTCTATACCGGGTATCGCGTGCAGTACAGCTTTGCTCGCGGGGCGGCCAAAGGCGGCATACGGTATCACCCGGGCGTAACGCTGGATGAAGTCACGGCGCTGGCATTCTGGATGACGTGGAAGTGCAGCGTGGTGGATCTGCCGTTCGGCGGCGCCAAAGGCGGCGTCACCTGCGATCCCTCGACGCTCTCGATGAACGAGCTGGAGCGCATCACGCGCCGCTACGCGGCGGAGCTGATCGAAGTCGTCGGTCCCGACAAAGACGTGCCCGCGCCCGACGTCAACACCACGCCGCAAGTGATGGCGTGGTTCATGGATACCTACTCAATGCACATGCGCGAGAACATTCCTGGCGTGGTCACCGGCAAACCGCTCGACATCGGCGGCAGCCGCGGTCGGGTCGAGGCAACCGGTCGCGGGGTGACGATCTGCGCGCTCGACGAGATGAAGGAGCTGAGTCTCGATCCCGAGAGCGCGTCGGTTATCGTTCAAGGCTTCGGCAACGTCGGAATGTACGCCGCGAAACTCTTCGCCGAGCGCGGTTGCAAGGTTATCGGCATCTCCGACGTCACCGGAGCCTACTTCAACGAAAACGGCGTGAATATCGAGGCTGCCATGCGCTACGCGTTGGAGAATCGCAATCTCGATGGGTTCAAAGGCGGCGACAAGATGAGCAACGCCGAGCTGATAACCAGCAAGTGCGACGTCCTCGTTCCGGCGGCGTTAGAGAAAGTGTTCACCGCCGACAACGCGTCGAAGGTGCAAGCCAAACTTATCGTCGAGGGCGCCAACGGTCCGACGACGCCGGCCGCCGACAAGATATTTGCCGAGCGCGGCATCACCGTGGTTCCCGACATCATGGGCAATGCCGGCGGCGTGACGGTCTCGTATTTCGAGTGGGTTCAAGACCGGATGGGCTTTTTTTGGAAGGAAGCCGAGGTGAACGAGCGGCTCGAGGACGTGCTGCTCGAAAACCTCCGAATCGTTCGCCGCGTCGGCAGAGAGCACAAGACGCTGCTGCGCACGGCAGCCTATATGGTGGCGATCGACCGCGTCGTGCGCGTGCTCAAACTCCGCGGCGTGTACGCGTAGAGACGACCTTCGCTCAGGATGACAGGGGTTCGGTAGGTAAGCCGGCGTCTTTCCAGGCGGCGTAGCCGCCTTCGAGCGCGCGAGCGTCGATACCGCGGGCGCGCAGTTTTTCTGCAACCAGGCTACACGAGTTGCCGCTGCCGCAGTAGACAACGACGCGTTCGCCGGGCGCGAACGGCAGCGTCTCTTGGCCGGCCAGTGATTCGCCGTTCTCGCGAATCGAACCCGGGATCTTGCGGTCGTCGGGTTTCTTGCGGATGTCGACGATGGTGACGCCGCGCGCGGCGACAAGCTCGTTCACGTCTATCGAATCGCGATCGCTCACGGCACCGTTAGTGCGGAGCGTAGGGGTCGGTCGCGTAGATCGCAGCGACGTTCACTGGCGGGATGGTCGTTCCGTAGGCCGTATTGATCGTTTGGATCCAGCCGTTGGCGACGAGCGCGTAGCCGGTGTTCGTCGGATGAATGCCGTCGAGGGCAAACAATCCGCCGCCGAAGGCCGGGCTGCAGCAAATCGGCGGATTGATCGGAACGCCGCCGGCCTTGAAGATCGCGCCAAAGGCGGCGTGCGCATCGTACAACGGCGCTCCGGTCCCAGACGCCGCCGCTCCGATGGCTGCGTTGTACGCGTTGTTCAGCGCCTGCACTTGTGCCGCGAACGCATCGGGCAGATATTGCGTGCCCGCGCCGCTGCCGGGCTTGCCAGGCGTATCGAGAATCGGCGTCACGTTGAGGTTGCCGAGTTGTACGCCGGCTGCGACCTGCACGACCGTGCCGAAGAATCCGGATTCCGTCAAGAATCCGGCGCCGGTAACGTGATAGGTGGTCGCGATATTCGCGCTAGCGTTGGCTGCCGCGATGCCGGCGACCGAGGATGGAACGCCGAAGTGCTCCAGATAGAACGTAAGCGTTCCGGTAAGCTTGGCTCCGCCGGGGAAGAACTGCGCGGTCTGGAGCACGTCGGGAATGTTGGCGACGACCACCTTTGCACCGACGCTGCGCAGCCTGTTGATGATGGTCGTAATGTCTTTCTGCATCTGCGCCGGCGTGTCGACGGGCGCTTGTCCAAAGGCTTCCGCGAATTTCAGCAAATCGTTGGCACCCAACCACACCGTCGCCAGCGTCGGCCGCAGCGAAATTGCGGCGTTGACCATCGTCAGCGGCTGATTCGCGCCCAAGCGGCCGGCGAAGTTTCCAAGCACCGGGTAGAACATGGAGCTTTCATTGAACAGCTCTTGAAAAGCGCCGGAGGTTGGATCGCCCGGGATGGTGACGTAACCGGGGCACACGCCGTTTACGGGCAGCGGTTGCGGGCCGGTGATGGGATGAAACATGTTGAGCGCTTCATGCGCGGTGATGCCCGGGATTCCGACGTCGAGTGGAGTCGTCGCCGGATTCGCGCGCACCGTTCTCAGTTGCGCCGGCGAGAACATCGCCTCGTTGAAGGCCGAGCACGGCAGCTGACTCGCGCTGAACGAGCCGGTCGAATTCGGGACGAGCTGCGCTCCGTTACCCGGCGGGTTGATAAGCGGCAATATCGAGGTGGCAGGTGCGGCCATTTGGGCCGCTGTCATTCCGGTGGCTTGTTCGTAGAGCAGTGCGAAGAAGCCGTTGGGCTGCGTCGACGGCACCAATCCGCCGGGAAATGCCGACACCGGGTTTCCGGTGTACGAAACGCCCATCGTTCCGTCCGATTGCGTTCCGGCGGTGAGGCTGTCGCCGACGCCGACGATACGCGAGAGCGTGCCGCTGGTCTTTGGAAGCACCGGATTTGGATTCGACGACGGCGGAACGGGTTGGAAGTTTGTGCTTCCCGAGCAGGCCGTCAAGGCTGCGATCGCGGCTACGGCGACGACCCTGGCAACGCGATAGCTCATTTTTTCTTTGCCTCTTGACATTGTCTGCCTGCCCTTTAGAACTGTAGAACGCTCGGCGAACCGACGCCGAACTGAACCTGTAACTGCGTTGCTTTCAGGCCGCCGATCGTGGGGACCGTCGGATTTTGCGAACAAGGTAACGCTTGACACGTCAACGCCGTTACGCCGTACGGCGATACGTTGGTCGGGCCGCCGCTGTTGAGCACGACCTGCACGAATGCGTACTTGCCTACGTGCTGCGACACGCCCAGGAAGTAGGCAAAGACGTGTTGCGGATAGACGTCGAGCGGCAGATAGTCGCGCGACGATTGCGGCTCGAAGAACACCGTGGTCGTTGCCGTCGGCGTGTACTGCACGTAGAGGATCTGATAGAGCTGCGCGTGGTTCGTCTGGTTCAAGCCGGCCATGTGCACCAACCACGACGGCGCGACCGTAAACGTGCCGAAGAAATCCGGCGACTTCAAGAACGGGAGCGTAACGGCTACCGACCATAGCTGCGCCGTGCGGGTGTAGATATCGGTGTAAACAAAGCCGTTTGGCGGATTCACTTCAAAGGGCACGCGATCGTCGCCGGTGGGCGAGGCCGCGATCGTCGACCAGCGCGCGACGTAGGTCGGCGTAATGACGATCGGTATCGGCCGGTCGTGGATCTTCGTCAGCGTGAACAGCTTCTCGAAGTTGAAGAGGAAAAAGCGGTCCTTGGTGGTGACGTTGATCTGCGGTTGGATGTTTGCCAGATTCACCGTGGTCAGCGGCGTGGCAAAGCCTTGCAAATATAAGGGCACGCGGCCGGTGTTAAAGCCGACTGGGTAGTGCTGCAGCTCGTAATAGTTGGCGACGACGCGCGTCGTCGGATCGAAGCCGTAGCCGAGCACCAAGTCGGTGCCGCCCGGTAGCCAGGCAGATCCGGTCTTACCGATGTTGCCGAATGGATACGCTACCGAGACGTCTGCCGTGTACGTGAAACCCGTCGGCAGCCCTTGCTGTTGCGCGCCGCCAACCGCCGGCTGGCTGACCGGCGGAACCTGCGCTACGTTACCGCTTCCCGGGTTGCTCATCACCGCCTTGATGCCGGAGTTGGCCCCGGAGACGATGCCTGCCCACGCCTGGCTCGAATCAGCCGAGGCGGGCAACGCGCTGAAAGTGGCAGTCGCTAAAACAGCGGCTACCGTGAAGCTGCGGTAAAGGATCTTAAGCATTAAGGTCTCCAACGCGACTTTCGGGTTTGTAAAATTATCAGTCCAAGCCGACCCCAACAGTTTTGCACCCCCGGCGAAAACCCTGGCCGCTCGGCCGTGCCTCGAACCGTCGGTGTCCTGCGCCCGCGCCTGGCCGCCGCCGGCGCGCTTAGACTGGAGCGGGCTGCGGTTCCGGCGGAGCTGGTTCGGGCACTTGGCCGGCGGAGACGCCGTCGCCGCCCTTGCGCCGCTGCCCACGCAGTTCTAGTCCCTTGATGATGGCGTAGATGACCGGCGTAATCAAAAGATTCAAGAATGTCGAG
>JBPYDW010000117.1:0-2169 GCA_051986335.1 Vulcanimicrobiaceae bacterium
CGATTTTCGTGATCATATTTGGAACGGTCATCGCCAACTATTTCGCTCCGAAGCCATGATCGGCATTGTCGTGGCCGCGGCCATTTTCGGCTGCATCGCGTCGATCGCCGCTGAGTTAAGCGGTGCCGTTTGCTCGCGCGTACTGCCTGCGGATGATGGCCCGACGCCGCGCAAACCGCCGATCGTCGCGCTGGTTGCCGCTGCGACGCTCGTTGGTGCAGTGCTGGTCGCTTGGAGCGCATCCCCGATGCAGATCGTAGCGGCGGCCATCGTCGTCTTTGCGCTGGTGGCCTGCTGGTGCAGCGACGCGCGCTGCGGCATCGTCCCCGATGCGTTCACGCTCCCTCCCCTCGCCGCATTGCTGTTCCTTGCGCTTGCGCAGCGCGATTGGGAAGTGCTGTGGTCGGCGGCAATTCCATTCGCATTCTTTGCGGGAGCTGCCGTTCTTTCGCGGGGCCGCGGCATGGGTTGGGGTGATGCCAAGTTCGTGGCGATCACGGGTGCTGCGCTCGGCGCACCGCTGGCGCTTTTCGCGCTGGCGCTGGCCTGCGTTGCGGCCGTAGTTAGACAACGGCTCACGAAAGCCGCGCGCGGACCGATCGCGTTCGCACCGTACATCGCCGCCGCGACCGGAATCGCGCTTCCCTTCGGGATGCTGCGATGAGGCGTACACGATTGCGAAATCTCCGCACGGGAAGCATCCTTGCCGATAAAGTTGAGAAAGCCACCTCGTGCTGGAGCCGCTTAACCGGTTTGCTCTCCCGTGCGGAAATCCGCCCCAGCGAGGGCCTCTGGTTCGATAGATGCAGCGCGATTCACACGCTGGGAATGCGCACTGAAGTCGACGCGATTTTCTTGGACGGGCAGAATCGGGTGCTCGACGTCCGCTACTCCGTCCCGCCTCACCGGCTCGTTATCGGCCACCGGAAGGCGCGCGCGGTGGTCGAGCTGGGCCCGGCTGCCTCAAAGACCCGGCACGTGAACATCGGTGATCGGCTCGAGCTCGAATAACGGACCGGCCGCGACCGTCGTGCCCGCAATCGGCCACGTCGTCGGCGTAGCCGGATCCTGCATTACGGTTGCCATCGAAACCGAGGCGATTGCAGACGAAGCGCTGCGCGTCGGTTCGCTGGTAAAGGTTGTCAACGGAGCTTGCGAGATCGCGGCGAGCATCAGCGAGGTGCGCGCCGGATGCGAATCGCCCGACGGCCGGCTTCTCATCGCCGATTTGCTGGGTGAGCTCGTCAGCGCCGGGGCCAGAGTCGAGTTTAGCCGCGGCGTTTCGATCCATCCGCTGCCGGGCGAGGCCGTCGTCACTCTCAGCGAAGATGATCTCTCCGCGATCTACGGCGAGCCGTCACAGGCGAGCATTAGGATCGGTACGCTTTGCCAAGATCCGCAGCGCCCGGCCTTCGTTTTCACCGACGAGTTACTCGGAAAGCATTTTGCAATACTCGGCACGACCGGTTCGGGAAAGTCCTGTGCGCTGGCGTTGCTCCTCTCCGCGATCTTGAAAAAGCATTCCAACGCTCACGTCGTCTTGTTGGATCCGCATAACGAATATGCCGGCGCTTTCGGCGCGCTTGCAGACGTGATCAGTGTCGACAATCTGCAGCTGCCGCTCTGGCTGCTCAACTTTGAGGAGGTGTCGAGAGTCCTGGTCCGCGGCGGATCCGAGACCGACCAAGGTTCCCAGGCGCTGATCCTCAAGGACGCGATAACGGCCGCGCGCAGAAACTACGAGCGTTCCGATCCTCGCGGCCAGGCGATTACCGTCGATACGCCTGTCCCGTTTCGCGTCTACGAGCTCTTGCGGTTCATTAACGAGCAGATGGGCCGGCTCGCTAAGCCCGACACCTCGATGCCGTATCTCCGCCTGCGCGCGCGAATCGAATCGCTGCGCAGCGACCGGCGATTCGACTTCCTATTTTCGTCGGAAGAAGACAACCTCGCCGAGATTGTCGGCCGGCTCTTGCGGGTTCCAGTCAGCGGTAAGCCTCTGACGATCGTAGATCTTTCGGGGGTGCCGTCGGAGATCGCCGACGTCATCGTCTCGACGCTATGCCGAGTTCTCTTCGACTTCAGCGTCTGGTGCGAGCACGAGCGCATGCCGCCGCTTCTCCTCGCCTGCGAAGAGGCGCAACGCTACGTGCCCGCCGACGAGCGTCT
>JBPYDW010000118.1:0-3205 GCA_051986335.1 Vulcanimicrobiaceae bacterium
TCGTTGTAATCGGTGTGCTCGCCGATCAGATTGACCCGTCCGGGCGCGCAGGCGACCGCTCGCGTCACGTTGACGGCGGACGCCGCTGCCGGCCCATCACCAGGAAGATCGTGCCGAATACGGCCAGCACGATACCCCACCACAAGTTTACGTTAATTCCAAGCGAGCGTTGGTAGATCGCCGGATCGCTTATCAGCCCGAAGACGATCATGATGAGGCCGAGCAGCGCGAACAAGCCGCCGACCGGGATTCGCAGATCGACGATCATCGGAACACCAGGTTGAGCACCAGCACCGCCACGATCACGGTGACGCCGAGAACCTCCGGCCGGCGCCACACCGCAACGCCGCTCTCGTCGGGGCGCGGCGTCAACGAATAGACCAAACCGTGCAGCTCGGCCGGATCGCGCGGCTCGGTCAGTAGACTCACGAGAATCGTGACGAGAAAGCAGACCGTCCA
Organism: Vulcanimicrobiaceae bacterium; assembly: GCA_051986335.1. Lineage (GTDB taxonomy): Bacteria > Vulcanimicrobiota > Vulcanimicrobiia > Vulcanimicrobiales > Vulcanimicrobiaceae > JBPYDW01. The sequence continues at coordinate 460 of JBPYDW010000118.1, forward strand.
GGCCACGATCGCGGTGTAGAAGTTCTGCGCCATCTCACTGGGATAGATGTGTGCGACGTGCAGCCAGCCGCCCTTCACGCCGACCACGTCGCCCGCGGGTAGGGTCAGCCCCTGGTGAATCGCCGCCGCGATGGTCCCGCTGATGAGCCCGACGAACGCACCGTCTCCGGTCGTGCGCTTCCAAAACATGCCGAGAAGGAACGTTGCGAATAGCGGCGCGTTCACGAAGGCAAAGACGAGCTGGAGCACGTCCATGATGTTGTTGAATTGGGCCGCAAAGTACGCCGCAAGCACGGAGAGCACGACGCCGAAGACCGTGGCGGCGCGGCCCATGTTCAAGTAGTGCACATCGGAGGCGTTCGGGTTGATGTGCGCTTCGTAGATATCGTAGGTCCAAACGCTATTGAAGGCAGTGACGTTCCCGGCCATTCCCGACATGAAGCTGGCGAGCAGCGCGGTGAGGCCCAAGCCTAATATTCCGGTGGGAAAGTAGTGCAGGAGCATGACCGGAATGACGAGGTTGTAATCGTACACCGGCCTCCCGGCGCTGTCGTGAACGACCGCGCCGGCGGGCGTCGTTTGAAAGGGTATCAAACCGCCGAACCCGTGTGCGCCGGCGATCGCACCGGGCGTCAGCGCGATCGCAATGATGCCCGGCAAGATGACCAAGAACGGAAAGAACATCTTCGGAATCGCTGCGACGATCGGCGTGAGCCGCGCGTCACCCATCGAGTCGGCGGCCATCGCCCGCTGCACAACCAGATAGTCCGTACACCAGTAGCCGAACGAAAGGACGAACCCCAAGCCCATGACAAGCCCAAACGCGTCGACGCCGAGCAGATTGTTCTGCGGGTTCGTCATGCCGTGCCAGGCATGCGTGTACGTTGCCGGCAGCGCGGCGACCAGCCCGCTCCATCCGCCGAGGTTTTTCAAACCGAGCAACACGAGCGGCAAGAACCCGGCGACGATCAGGAAGAACTGCAGCACCTCGTTGTAGATGGCGCTGCGCAGGCCGCCGGAAAAAATATATAGTAAGACGATGATCGCCGACATCAGGACTGAGAAGTCGAAGACATACGCGCTCGAAACGTGCAGCGCCGCGCTCAGGCCATCGAAGACGTGCAGCGTCTGCAACAGCCGGGCCATCGCGTACATCGAGATGCCCGATGAGAACACCGTCATGACGGCAAAGGTGACCGCATTGAACGTGCGCGTCTTCTCATCGAAGCGCTTCTTTAGGTACTCGGGCACGGAGCGAGCGCGCGAGCCGTAGTAAAACGGCATCATGAACACGCCGATGAAGACCATCGCCGGGATCGCGCCGATCCAATAGAAGTGTGCGGTCGAGATGCCGTACTTCGCGCCGGAGGCGGCCATACCGATGACCTCTTGCGCGCCGAGGTTCGCCGAAATGAAGGCGAGCGCGGTGATCCACACCGGCAACGATCGTCCGGCGAGGAAAAAATCTTGGCTCGTGCGATTTGCGCGCGCCAGTACGAAGCCGATGCCGAGCACAAAAGCAAAGTACAGTGCCATGATCAGCCAGTCGACGCCGGTCAAATTCACGCCGATGCCTCTTCGCGCAGGATCCGCGCAAGTCGGTCGATTGCACGAGCGTCCAGTTCGCCGCCGCTGCGCGCTCCCGACCCGACGTGCAGCTCGCGCACGCCGGTGGCGCGCACGATGTCGGCGGCATTGTGCGGCGTGATACCGCCGCCGGCCAGAACGACGAGTCCCGATCGCTGCGTCAGCGTTTGCAAGAGCGCGCGACCTTCCCATGCCGACGCGGCGGCTCCGGAAGTGAGCACCCGCACGACGTTCGGCGCGTCGACCAGCTCGTCGTAGGCTTTCAGCGGCTCGATCGTTTCGTCGAAGGCGCGGTGAAATGTAAATGGGAGATCGCTGGCGTCGGCGATGGCTGCCAGCAGGTCGCGATCGATGTTGCCTTTTACGTCGAGGCCGCCGACGACCAGAGCGGCCGCGCCCAGCTTGCCCAGGCGGCGCGCGTCGTGCACGATCGCGTTGCGGGCGCGCATATCGTAGACGAAGCCGGAATCGTGGGGACGGACGATGACGTGAACCGGGATCGTCACGGCTGCGACGACGCGTTCGACGGTCGCAAAGTCGGGAGTGAGGCCGCCTCGCTCGCGCGCGGTCACCAACTCCACTCGGTTCGCGCCGGCGCGTTGCGCCAACGCTGCCTCGCGCTCGTCGGTGACAATTACCTCAAGCGCCATGCATCACCATGATGGTTTGCCGCATTGCATGGTTTATGCATCGCGCCATTAAAGAAACCTTTGATGTTTGCAGACGACGTTTCTCGCCGGGCATTTCTCGCCATGACGACTGCAGCCGCCGCCTTGGCGGCCACCGGTCCGGCGCGCGCTCGCAGCGCTCGCCGCGTGCGCTTCGGCGCGAACTACGTTCCGACCAAGAACTGGTGGTATTGTTGGGGCGATTGGGATCGGGATTCGATTCGTCGCGACTTGCACGACGTCGCGGCGTTGGGCATGGACCACATCCGCATTCAGTTGCTGTGGCCGCAGTTTCAACCCAATGCCAACGGCGTCAGCGCCGAGCCTCTGAACCGCCTGGAGCAGCTCGTCGACGATGCCGGCGCGATGGGCCTCGACGTCGAGGTCACGGTGCTCGACGGACAGCTCAGCGGATTCCTGTTCGTGCCGGCGTGGCTGGTCGACAATCAAGACGGCCACATCGGCAACTTCATCACCGATGCCAAGCTGAT
>JBPYDW010000119.1:0-4847 GCA_051986335.1 Vulcanimicrobiaceae bacterium
ATCGAAGGCAATCCCGACGATCCCGCCGACACCTTCTTTACGACCCTGACATCGCTCAATCTGCCGCACTAACAGGCCATCAACCCTTCGTTTTGCGCAGCTTCTCCTGACGGCGGTGCTCCATCTCCTCGAGTTCGAGCATCATCGCGTCGACGACGCCGCCGACGTCGGCAACTTGGGTCTGCGGCGGCTCTTCGCCGCTGCGCCGTGCGGGCGGCTTCACGTTCTTGTGATCGTCTAGCGCCGCATCTTGCGCGTGCGTCTTGCGCAGCGCCTTCGCGTATGCCTCGGCTGCCTTAGCTCGAACGTCGTCGCTCGCTTCGAGGTTGAAGACGTCGGCAAAGAAGTTCATCTTGGCGTGAACCTCGGCGGCGCGGTCGGGTGAATAGATCGTTGCCGGATCGCCGAGCGCGATGTGTTGCATCGGAACGCTGGTGCCTTTGGGCAGGTGCGCGCCGACGTGGACGATGCCGCCTAGCGCAACGCCGGACGCGTCGTCCATGCGGGCCTTGTTGAAAACCTTCGCTCCGCCGGCGATGAAGCAGCCGTTGCCGATTTGCGCTCCGACGACGTATGCCTGCGGTCCGATAATGCAACGTTCGCCGATCGTGCACGGAAACTGCAGCGCCGTTCCGCCGCTGGCTTTCACCACCGCGTTCTCCATCACCACGGTGTCGGCGCCGATGTTGACCGCTGCCCCTTCCGAGGTGATCACCGCGCCGTGGAGGATCGCACAGCCCGAGCCGATCTGCACGTCGCCGGAGATGATGGCGCTCGGCGCAACGTAGGCGCTGGAGTGAATCTTCGGCTTCTTCGTCTTGCTGGAGAGAATCACACGGGTGCTCCTGTCGTGTCGTAGCCCTCGATGTAGATGCGGCGGATGATCGACTCGAGGTCGGGTTCTTCGAGACTCACGTCGGTTATGCTGTAGCGTTCGGTGGCCTGCCGGATCAAACTGTCGGCTCGTTCGCGGTTGCGGTCGAACTTAAAGCGGGCGGTCGCGCCCTCGACCCCGGTCAGATGCGCGCCGGTTAGATACGGTCGCTCCACCGGGTCGGCAAACCGCACGACCAGCGTGCGCGAGGTGCCGTACTGCGACTTGATGTGTTCGACGTCGCCGTCAAAGATGATGCGCCCTTTGTCGATGAGGACGATCCGCCGGCATAGCCGTTCGACGTCGGCCAAATCGTTCGTGGTCAGAATGATGGTGGTGCCGCGGTCTTGGTTGATCTGGCTGATGAAGTCGCGAATGGCGTCCTTGGCCACGACGTCCAAGCCGATCGTCGGCTCGTCCAAGTAAACGATGCGTGGGTCGTGCAGCATCGCGGCCGCAAAGTCGCCGCGCATTCGCTGCCCCAACGACAGCTGCCGAACCGGCGTGTTGATGAAATCCTCCATCTGCAGCCGGTCGATGAAGGCGTCTAAGTTCTTGCGATAGCGGTCGCGCGGAATGCCGTAGATCGATCGCAGCAGCTCGAACGACTCGATCAAGGGAAGGTCCCAATAGAGCTGGCTGCGCTGTCCGAAGACCACGCCGATGTTGCGGGCGTTCTCGCGGCGGCGCTCGTAGGGCACGATGCCCGCAACCTCGACCTCGCCCGACGTCGGCACCAGGATTCCGGTCAACATCTTGATCGTAGTGGACTTCCCGGCACCGTTCGGACCGATGTAGCCGACCAGCTCGCCCGCTTCGAGCGACATGCTGACGCCCGAGACGGCAACGCGCTCTTCGTACTGGCGCGAGAAGAGCGTGCGAAACGCGCCGAACGGACCCGGCACGCGCTTGACCGCGCGAAAGACCTTGCGCAGGTCGCGCGTCCGAATGATCGGCATGGCGGCTACTTCCACGCAGGGCGCGAGCGCCCCGCGCGGTACTTGGTCGTGGTAGTCATGATCGTCACCATTTCGAACGAGTACGGAACCGGAGCGGTTGCAATCGCGCGGGAGGTTGCGGCCAAACTTGGCTACGAGTTCGTCGACGAACAGCTGCCGGTGGTAGTTGCAAAGCGACTTCAGACAACGCCCGAAACCGTCGAGGCAACCGAGGACGCGAGGCGCACCGTCGGCCAGCGCATTCTCACCGGTCTGGAAATTGCAACGCCGGAGATCGCGCGCGCGGTCATTGGTGAATCCTTCGACGAGAAGTGCTTGCGCGAGGTTCAGGCGGCGGTGCGCGAGTTCGCCGGTCACGGCAACGTAGTGATCGTCGGACGAGCGGCCTTTGCCATCCTCGGCCGGCGCCTGGACCTGCTGCGCGTCTTCGTGTACGCGCCGCGCGACTGGCGCATCGAACACGTTATGCGCGGCACCGGCGCGGACGAAAAGACGGCCACCGCCGAAGTCGATCGCATCGACAAGGCGCGGCGCAACTATCTCAGCGACTGGTACGACGTGCGCTGGGGAGGCGCTGCCAACTTTGACCTCTGCATCGACGCCTCCAGCTTCGGCCACGCCGGCGCCGTCGAGTTGATTGCTTCTGCAGTAGCTCGTCGCGCGTGAACGATCGCCCGATACCCGAGCGCGCCCAAAGCATTTTTGCGGCGCTGCACTTTCGCGACTACCGGCTGTTGTGGTCGGGATTGATCATCTCCAACCTCGGCACCTGGATGCAAATTACCGCGCTCGGGTACTTCGTTTCGACGGTGGGCCAGTCGGCGGAGCGCAGCGCGCTGTACTTGGGCTTCGTCGGTGCCGCCCGCGCCATCCCGGTGTTCATTTTCTCACCGATAGCCGGCGTGGTGGCCGATCTGTTTCCCCGTCGCGCCACGCTGCTGTGCACGAACGTCACGATGGCGCTGTGCGCCTTCGCGCTGGCGGTCCTGGCCAGCCTAGGCCGGCTGGACATCGCCGCTATCGTCATCATCTCGGCGATAAACTCGGCGGCCAACTCATTTGATGCGCCGACCCGGCAGAGCTGGGTACCATACCTGGTCGACCGCACGGTTCTCGGCAACGCGATCGGGCTGAACTCGGTGGCGTTCAATGCCCCCGCGGTGCTGGGACCGTCGCTCGCCGGCGTGCTCATCGCCGGCATCGGGGTCGCGCAATCGTTTTATTTCAACGCGGTAGCCACGCTGGCCGTGGTCGTCGCGGTGCTGTTGATGCATCCGTCGCCCAAGACCGGAGCGCCGGCCGAACCGCTCTTGGAATCGATTGCCGACGGGGTGCGTTTCATCGCCCACAACGCCATCCTCAAATGGATCGTCGGTGCGTTCGTGGTGACGGCACTGCTGGTCCGCCCCTATCAAACGTTGCTGCCGGCATTCGCGGTGAACACGATGCGTGCCGACGCGCGCGGACTCGGTTTAGCCGTTGCCGCCGCGGGTGTCGGCGGATTCGGCGGTGCGCTGCTTACCGCGTATCTGGGTGCGCGCGAGCGTCGCGGCGTTATCTGGTTAACGGCCGGGCTGTGCATGTCGGTCGGCGTCGCATTGCTCGGAGCCGCGCCGAACTTGTGGATATCGTTGCCGATCCTCGTCTTGATCGGTGTTGCCACCATGTTGTTCTTGGGCAACTCCAACACGCTCATTCAGACGCTCTCCCCGGATGACGTGCGCGGGCGCACGATCTCGATCTACACGATGATCGCGCTCGGCGGGGTTCAAGGCGGCGCGTTGATCGTCGGCGCTCTCGCGTCGTTCGTCGGCCTGCATTGGGCCTTTGCCGCCGCCGGCGGTGCGAGCGCGTTGCTCGTCGCCTGGCTGTGGCTCACCAAGCCGATCATTCGCACCGTATAAACAAAAAAAAGCGAGCCGCGGAGCGACTCGCTAGAACGCGTAAAAAACGCCGGTGCCTAGGCTGCTGCCTTCTTCCGGCGACTGGACTTACGTGCTTTGCGAGCGGTCTTCCGAGTTTTGCGACGGGCCTTGCGCGCTTTCTTTCGGGTAGCCTTACGTACTTTACGGCCTGCCTTGCGTACCTTTCGGCCAGCCTTGCGAGCCTTTCTTGCTACCTTGCGTCCAGCCTTGCGGATCTTACGTCCGGCTTTACGCGCTATTTTCTTTGCAGCCTTTGCGACTGCTTTCTTCCTTCTACGTTTGACTGCCATTGTGCTCTGGAGTCATCCTTTCTCTAGCCACGAACTGGCCAGGGTTGTTGCCTACCTTATACAGTATTACGGGCTACAATGCAAATTCAGGCGGTTTGAGCGATGGCGAGTGGTTCGGCACGGGTGAGAGTTGACGATGCGAACATCAGCGTCGACGACCGCGGAAGCGGCGATGCAATCGTGTTGCTGCACGGGTTTCCGCTCACGCACGCGATGTGGGCGGCGCAAGCCGGCACGCTGTCGCGAACGTATCGCGTAATCCGTCCGGACTTGCGCGGTGTCGGCGCTTCGTCGGCACCCGGAGGACCGTACTTGATGGAATCGCTCGCCGCCGACATCGCCGGCGTACTCGACGCGCTCGGCGTGCCGACCGCGACGATCGTTGGCCATTCGCTGGGCGGCTACGTTGCCATGGCGTTCGCGCGGATGTTTGCCGAACGCGTCGAGCGTCTCGCACTGATCTGCAGCAAGTTGCGCGCGGACAGCGCCGAAGAAGCGAACAACCGCAACCAACTCGCCGATCGAATCGAAACCGAAAACTCCATCCTTCCGGCGATCGAAACGTATCTTTCGCGGATCTTTGCGGCGCAGACGTACGTTAACGATCCGGCGCTCGTCGAGCGCGTTCGCGCGCAAGTGGAGCTCGTTACGCCGCGCGGCGCGGCCGCGCTGCTACGGGGAATGGCGCTACGCGGCGCGGCCGACGACATCGCCGCCGACCTGCCCATGCCGGTGTTGGTGGTGGCCGGCGCGGGAGATCAGTTTGTTCCGGAAGCGGAATCGCGCGCGACGGTGGCGG
>JBPYDW010000120.1:0-6904 GCA_051986335.1 Vulcanimicrobiaceae bacterium
GCGCGAGCGTAGCTCGCGCAGATGCTCGGTAAACGGCATCTCCTTTTGGTCCCACGCCGGCTCATCCGTGGGGCGGGTGGGCGGCTGCGCGAGCATCGTCGTTTAGGAAGAGGGAGTGCCCCTGTCCGGAGTCGGCGGCGGAACGGCTTCGCCGGACATCGACCCGGCCTGCACGTCGTCCATGATGTCGGCGGACTTGCGCTCGGCGGCGAGGCGCGCGTCTTCGCGCGCTTTGGCAACGGCGGCGTCGGCCTCTGCCTGGCCTACCATGAATTCTTTTTTCGCCTGCCCCGCGCTGCGCGCGAGCTTCGGCAAACGATCGGCTCCAAACAGCAGCGCGATGAGGCCCACGACGCCGATGATGATCCACGGCTGATCCAGGAATGCGAGCGTTACGTAAAAATCCATGGGATGTCGGGTCTCCTCGTTATGCGCAGAGTGCGTCGGCCAGGTGCTCGAGGTGAGCCCGCGCGGCCGATGCCGGCAGGGGCGCCAGCGCCGCCTTCGCCCTACTACTATACTCCGCGATTTCTGCGCGCGTTCCGTCGAGGCCGCCCTGGTGCCCAATCTGGGCGACCAGTGCCGGTATCGCCCCCTCGTCGCTGCCACTGTAGTACGCCGCCAGGTGCTCGCGCAGTTCGTGGTTTCCGTTGCGCAGAGCGGCAATTACCGGGATCGTCATCTTGCGCTCGCGCAGGTCGTTGCCTACCGGCTTGCCGAGCGAACGCTCATCGGCGGTTACGTCCAGGAGGTCGTCGAGCATCTGGAACGCCACTCCGTAGAGGTCGCCGAATTCGCGCAGTGCCTCGACCGCCGCGGCACCGCCCCCGGCATTGATGGCGCCGCATTCGGCCGAGGCGGAGAACAGCGTCGCAGTCTTCTTGCGGGCGATTTCGACGTACTGCTCGAGCGTGAGGTCCAAGTCGCCCAAGCCGCGGAGCTGCAACACTTCGCCGTCACAGATCGACGCAAGCGTCGCCGACAACACGTGCGGAATCGGTGCCGGATAGTCGGCGGTAACGTTCTTGAAGATCCAAGCGAAGAGGTAGTCGCCGGCCAAGACGCTGACGCGATTGCCGAAGTCCACCGCGGTAGCGTTGACGCCGCGTCGCGTCTGCGCGTTATCGACGACGTCATCGTGGATGAGCGTGGCAACGTGAATCAGCTCCATGTAGGCGGCGAGGCGCAGGTGATCCGCCGGGTCGGCACCGCATGCCGCCGCGGCCAGCAAGGTGATGCGCGGACGCAGGCGCTTTCCACCGGCCGCCAACATGCGCTTGACCGCCTCGGTGATGAGCGGATTTTCGGTGACGAATCCGTTCCTAAAGTAGTCTTCTATCAGACCGTATGTGTCGGTGAGCGATTCGCGCAGCGGATGCATCAGCGTTTCGTTCCGAAGTGAATCGCAATTGCACCGCCCATCAACCGAAGCACGCCGGCGTTCACAAAACCGGCGCGTTCAAAGCGTGCTTGCAGTTCGCGCGCATTTGGATGATTCGTCAGCGACTGTGGCAGATACGTATAGGCCTGGCGCGAGCCGCCTACGACCTGCCCGATGATCGGCACCATCTTATAGAAGTAGAGATCGAAGCAGCGTTTCCACAACTTGTTGTCGGCTTTGCTCACGTCCAGGTTGACGAATCGGGCGCCGGGTTTGAGTACCCGATGTATCTGGCGCAGGACCGTGTCGATGTCGACGACGTTGCGCAGCGAGAACCCCATGGTCGCGCCGTCGAAGCCCTCGTCCGGGAACGGTAGTGCCATCACGTCGCCTTCGATGAAGGTCGACGCGCGGCGCGGCGCTTTTGCGGCTCTGGCGCGCGCGCCGTCGAGCATCGGTAGGCAAAAGTCGATACCGGTAACGTGCAGCGACGGGTCCGTGCGCAATAGATGAAAGACCAGATCGCCGGTTCCGCAGCAGAGGTCCAATATGCTTCCGCCCTTCGGTGCGCGCAGCAGTGAGATCGCGCGCCGCCGCCAGCGCTCGTCCATGCCGCCGGTCATGACCCGGTTGGTCGCGTCGTAGCGCGGTGCGATCCGCGCGAACATGTCGCGGACGAACTCGCCCTTATCGGTGATGCTGGGTGGTGCGCTTCTCATCGATGCGCCTTGCTTCGGGCGTGCTACATCGGAGCCCCTGGTTTTCTTCGCCAGGAACTTGTCGCGTGCGACCTCCGTCGGGATGGGAGGCGGCATGGTATCGCTTTCTTCGACCGCCCAGCTCGTGCGCGCGATTGGCCGTGCGCACTCGATTACGTTTTCGGCCTACATCCTATCGCCGGGCCAGGTCCTCGATGCGCTGCGAGCCGCCGGCGAGCGAGGAGCGCGCGTTGTAGTACGCCTCGCCGGCGCAACGTTTCGCGATGATGCCGGAGCCACGATCAATTCGCAGGCCGCCGCGCGGCTGCGCGCTGCCGGCGCGGACGTAAAGCTCTGCGATGAGTCGCATTTGAAAGCGGCAGTCGTGGACGGCTGCGCGTTCCTCGACGACCGTAACTGGCCGATCGCCGGCGCCGACACGGTGGTGCGCGACGACCGTGCCGGCGACGTGTGGATGCTTCGAAAGGCGATCGTGGGCGGCGTCGTGGGTTCGTCGAGGCGTCTAACAACCGATAAAGATGCCGCGCTGGCCCAAGAGGAGCGGCTGCTGGCGAGCGCGCGACCAGGCGAGGACGTGATCGTGCAAACCGAATCGTTCGGCTACGGAAAAGAAATTTATCCGATGCTGGCGCGGCTCGCCCGGGGCGGCCGGCACGTGCGGTTGCTCGTTGCTAAGCGCGACATGCGTCAATCGCAACGCGAGCGATCGGCCATTGCGCGTTTGGAGCGACTCGGTGTCGAAGTGCGAACCAGCGAAAGCAACGAGAAGTTCGCACTATGCGGGCGGCACGGCTGGGTGGGATCGGCGAATGCGACCTACGCGTATCCCGGCGAACGCGACTGGGGTCTGCGGACGGACGATCCACAGATCGTCGATCACCTGCGCGACGCGTTCGAAAGCCGCTGGGCGAAAGCGCACCGTGCAGGCTGATCACGTAAGGGAAAAGAGCGAACGGGCAGTGGCGTCGGTTTGAGCCACGACGTCCGCGACAGGGACGTCCAAGACCTCGGCTACCTTGGCTGCCGTTGCTGCGATGAAGGCAGGTTCGTTGCGGCGGCCGCGGTACGGAATGGGCGCTAAGTACGGACAATCCGTCTCCAAGATCAACGGCGGCAAACCCACGCTGCGCACCGCATCGCGTAGTGGTTCGGCGGTCTTGAACGTCAGCACGCCGCCGATGCCCAACCGCAGGCCAAACTCGTCGACGTAGGTACGCGCCTGTGCGGCATCACCGGTGAAGCAGTGCACGACGCCCTTCATACCGGGGGCCAACTCCTCGCGCAGGATCGTCGTAAAGTCTTCGAAGGCATCGCGGTGATGGAAAACCAGCGGTAGGCGGCGGTCGCGCGCTAAGCGGATTTGCGCGCGCAGTACGGTGACCTGCACCTCGCGCGGACTATGATCGTAATAATAGTCGAGACCGGTTTCGCCGATGGCAACGACGCGCCGATCGTCGAGCAGCGGCGCAAAGGCGGCAGCGATATCGGGCGGAGCGTCCTTGGCTTCGTGCGGATGGATCCCAAGCGTTGCAAGAAGGTCGAACTCGTTCGCGCACGCTAGCGCACGCCGGCTGTCGTCGACGTCGCAACCGACGGTGAGGATCGACGTAACGCCGGCGTCACGAGCGCGCGCGACGACCTCGGCACGATCGACGGCAAATGCGCGGTCGTGCACGTGGGCGTGCGAATCGATCACGTGACTTCGGCTTCGATTCGCGGGAAAAGCGGCTCACCGGGCCGGGTCCGCGTACCGGCGGGCAGCCGGCCCCAGACCAACGATTGCTTCCAGTCGGCACCGATCTCCCCGGGCTCTCCCAACTGGCGCCACATTTCGGCCGTGCGCTCGGGCATGATCGGATGCAACAGCATGGCCAGCCAGCGCAGCCCTTCGCACAGATCGTAGAGCAATGCGTCGAGGTCTTCGCTGCGGTTCTCGCGGTGGAGTATCCACGGCTTTTCTTCGTCGATTGCGCGATTGAGCGCGGCGACCAGCTCCCAAATCGTCTCCAAGGCACCGCGAAAATCCAGCGCCATGATCAACGAATAGACGCGGGCGGGCAGGCCGGAATAGGTCGCAGCAAACCGGCTATTGGCCGGCGCAGCCGGAACGATCCCATCCTTATACTTCTGTAGCATTGCGAGCGTACGGCGCAAGAGATTTCCGAGATCGTTTCCCAGATCGGCGCTGTGCCGCTTGGCGATCTTTTCTTCCGAATAGGAGAAATCGCCGCCGAAGGGCGCTTCGCGCAAGAGGAAATAGCGTATCGAATCGGCGCCGAACCGCTCGGCCAGCAAGAATGGATCGATCGCGTTTCCCAGCGACTTGCCGATCTTTTGACCGTCGAGCGTGATCCAGCCGTTCGCGAAGACGTGCTGCGGTTCCGATTCGCCCAGCGCCCACAGCACGGCCGGCCAGACGATGGTGTGGAAGCGCGCGATCTCCTTACCGACCAGTTGCATCGAGGCGGGCCAGTATCTATCGAAGCGCTTGGGGTCTACCGACCAGCCGATAGCTGAAATGTAGTTGAGCAACGCGTCGAACCAAACGTAGATGACGCCGCTCTCGTTCGGGATTGGAATTCCCCAGTCGAAGTTGGTGCGCGAGATGCTAAAATCCTCAAGCCCCTCCTCGAGGATCGCAAGCATTTCGTTGTACACCGAGCGCGGGCGAACGAAATCCGGATGAGCCCGAAAATATTCGAGCAACCGATCGTTGTACTTCGATAGCCGAAAGAACCAATCGTCTTCGGACAGCCACTGCACCTCGCGTCCGCAGGTTGGGCATTTGCCGTCGACGAGCTTCGACTCCAGCCAGAAGGTCTCGTCGTAAACGCAGTACCAGCCCTCGTACTTTCCCAAATAAACGTCGCCGACTTCCCGCAACCGCTCGAAGACGTTTTGCACGACGCGTATATGGCGCGGCTCGGTCGTGCGGATCCAGTCGTCGTAGGCGACGTTGTAGAGCGCGAATAGTTCCTTCCATCGCACGATCAACTCGTCGCACCACTGCTGCGGTGTCTTCCCGGCAGCGCGGGCCGCGTCGGCGACCTTTTGGCCGTGCTCGTCGGTTCCGGTGAGAAAAAACGTGTCGCGGTCGGTGCGCGCGGTGCGCGCCAGCACGTCGGCTGCCACCGTCGTATACGCGTGCCCGATATGCGGGTTGCCGCTGATGTAGTAGATCGGCGTGGTGACGTAGTAGGCGCGGGTCATGGCACTAGCGGGCGTTACAGGCCGCTAAGAGCGGCCCCTCTGAAGGCGCTTGCGCGCCAGCGCCCGTGCGTAGAGCTCGCTGCGCGGACCGAAACCGCGCTGCGCGAGCGTCTTGGCGACGGTGGCAACCGGCGCCGCACCGTTCAAGAGTTCGTCGATTGCGGCATCGATGGCGCTCTCATCGGGCGCCGGTGGAGCGGCGGCGGGAGCATCGAGCACAAAGGCGATCTCGCCGCGGATCGCTGCCGGCAGCGCGGCGGCGACTTCGGACGGCGTGCCGAGCAATTGCTGCTCGTGCAGCTTGGTGTACTCGCGCAGCAGAAAAACGCGAGCTTGCGGGAGCAGCGCCGCCAGATCGGCGAGCGCGGCGCGAATGCGTTGCGGGGACTCGTACCAAACGCTGGGGCAGCCGGCATCGTTGGCGCGGGCGAACGCGGCGCGCCGGGCTGCGGATGCGCGCGGAGCAAATCCCTCAAACGTGAAGCGGCGCGCGTTGAAGCCGGAGAGCGCGATTGCACCGATCAGCGCGCTGGCGCCGGGGAGAACCTCGATCGGAACGCCGGACGCGCGCGCGGCGGCGACCAGCTCGGCGCCGGGATCGGAGATGCCGGGCGTGCCCGCGTCGGTCGTTACTGCCACCAGCTCGGTGCGAGCGCGCTCCAAGATCCCGGCGGTGGCGGCTTGCGCGTTGTGCTCGTGATACGTCCAAATCTCTTTGCCGGGAAGATCGAGCGCCGACAACAACTTGCGCGCAACCCGAGAATCTTCGGCGACCAGCAGATCGCAGTCTCGCAGCGCATCGAGGGCGCGCAGCGTGATGTCACGCAAGTTCCCGAGCGGCGTCGGGACGAAAACGAGCATGGTTAGGTCCTTACGAACGAATGACCGACCAAACTTGCTTGAGCGATGGCGGACGCCCGTAAAGGAGCATTCCCACCCGGTACAGCTTACCGGCCATGAGGGCTATGAACCAGGCGGCCAAGAGATTGACGATGAGCCCGGCCGCCAGTTGGCCGGCCGGGACGTCGCTCACCGCAATCCGCGCAAACAGCACGAACGGGGAGATCAACGGCACGAACGACATGACGATGGCCCACGGTGCGTCGGGCATCTCCAGCGTTGCTATCGCCGCCAAAAATCCGCCGACGACCGGAATGATGATCGGCATCGAGACGCTGCCCAAGTCCTCGGTGCGGTTTATCAGCGAACCGATCCCGGCGAACAGCATCGAGAACTGCAAAAACCCCAGAGCGAAGAGCGCGATAAAGGAGAGCAGCTCGGGCAGCGAGATCGCGCCGCTCGTCAGTCCGCTGAAGTCCACGTTATCGGACGAAACGCTGGCCGCGTGCGCGCCCGGTCCACCGCCGACGAGGATCGCCGTGGCAATCCAAGCGACCATCTGCAGCAAACCGATGGCCGTCGCGGCGGCAATCTTTCCATACAGCAGCGGGATCGGCGAGATCGAAGCCACCAGCAGCTCGGCGATACGGCTCGTCTTCTCTTCGGCGACGGATGCCATCACGAGTTGGCTGTTGACCAAGATGAGCAAGTAGAGAATTACCAACAGCGCGTAGCCGACGCCGTAGGCTGCCTC
>JBPYDW010000121.1:0-2071 GCA_051986335.1 Vulcanimicrobiaceae bacterium
GCGATCGGCGAGAGATCGATGCGATCGTAGTGCTTGGCAAAAAACGGCATGCGCGTGAAGCGAATGACGTAGTCCCGGCCGCGTACGAACTGCCCCGTGCCGTCCATGTGGAAGTGGAACCAGGGAAAGTGTCGCATCGCCAGCTCGACGCTAACGTCGTCGGTGTAGCGCCGCAGCGATGCATTGCGGTCGCAGGCGGCGTTGAAAGCCGGCGCGGGGTTGGTCGGCGTCCAAGCCGGCGACGCCGCGGTAAGGGCGAACGCACCGATGCTCAACGCCGCGGCGCGCGCCGGCAGGCGTTCGAATATCCTTGAAAATCGCCCGGTTGGATGGAGCATCGGAAGCCCTCTACATTAGAGTATACCCGGAAGCTGAGACGAGAGCAGGCTACCGATTTTGAGTACTTCCTCGGCAAGCGAAGTTAGTGCACTCCCAGCAAACGTTCGATGACGATCTGATCGAGGCGCTCGAAGCCGCGGCCACGTTGCGCCTGCGCGTCGCGGTCGAACGGTTCGGAGCGGAGTTGCTCGAGCGATTCGCCGGCAGCGAGCGTCGGCGTGGCCAGCTCCGGCACCGCGGCTGCGGCTTGCGCTTGGCAGTAAGCCGGGTCGGCGCGCAGCGCCGCCGCGCGCTCCCGCAGGATGAGGTACGTGCGCATGCAACCGCGCGCAAAGTCCCAAATACCGTCGTCGCTCTCCGTCCGGTACGGCCGTGCATCGAAATGGCGTGGCCCGTCGTAGCCGCTGCTCTCCAAGAGATCGACGAGGAAGAGCGCGCCCTTCGGATCCTCGCTGCCGAAGCGCATATCCTGATCGAAGCGCCCGATGCGCTGCGCGTTCAGATCGATGTGAAAGAGCTTCTTGTGCCAGAGCGCTTGCGCGACCGCATGGTGGAAGTTCAAACCAACCATCATCTCGTGGGCGACTTCCGGATTGAGGCCGACGATCTCGGAATGGTCGAGCGTAGTAATGAAGGCGAGCATGTGCCCAACGGTCGGAAAGAACGTGTCGCCTCGCGGTTCGTTCGGCTTAGGCTCGAGGGCTAAGCGCAGCCCGTACTTGCGATCGATCACGTAACCCGCGACGATGTTCATCGCTTCCTGATAGCGGTCAAAGGCGGCGCGGATGTCCTTTCCCGCATCGGTCTCACAGCCTTCGCGGCCGCCCCAAAACACGTACGTCTTTGCGCCGAGCTCGGCGGCGAAATCGATGTTGGCCAGCGTTTTGCGAATTGCGTAGCGGCGAACGCCACGGTCGTTGGCGGTGAACGCTCCTTCGCGGAAGACCGGATGCCAAAACAGATTCGTAGTGGCCATCGGAATGATGAGGCCGGTACGCTCCAGCGCCTTGCGAAAGCGCGCGATCGATTCGCGCCGCTCGGCGGCGTCGGCTCCGGGGCGCGCGAGATCGTCGTCGTGAAACGTGACACCGTAGGCGCCGAGTTCGCTCAGCCGCTCCACGGTTTCGGCCGGATCGAGCCATGGCCGCACCGGCTCGCCGAACGTGTCGTGCCCGCGATGACCGACCGTCCAAAGTCCAAACGAAAACCGATCGCTACGCTTCGGAACGTATTCCATGGTGCGGTGTACTGAAAACGTGCACGCATGTCCTCGCAGGACCGGCGTAAGGCCGGCTAGAGAAGAGCAAGTCGATGGGGCTCGTTCTCGGCATCGATCTTGGTACGTCGGGCCTTCGCGGTGTGCTCGTCGCGCGCGACGGGACGATCGTCGATGCCGAAACGGTGACGTACACGGTTGCCAGCCCCGCCGCCGGCTGGACGGAACAGCGTCCCGACGATTGGTGGGATGCTTGCCTCCGCGTGCTGCGTGCGTTGACGCTACGCTGCTCCGAGCGGATCGAGGCGATCGGACTCACCGGACAGATGCATGGGGCCACGTTTCTCGATGCATTCGGCGTTCCGATTCGCAACGCGCCGCTGTGGAACGATCAGCGTACCAGCGATCAGGTCCGCGAGATCGAGCGCGCGGTCGGACGCGAACGTTACATCGCGATAACCGGAAATGCGGCGATGACCGGCCTGCAGCTGCCGAAGATCCTGTGGCTGCGCGAAT
>JBPYDW010000122.1:0-6490 GCA_051986335.1 Vulcanimicrobiaceae bacterium
GAGATGCCCAGATCGCCCTCGTCGGTTTGATTCGCTTCGAGGTCGGCGCTGGGCGCCTTGTCGATCAACGGTTGCGGAACGCCGAGGTAGTGCGCCAGCGCCCAAACCTGCGTCTTGAAGAGGTCGCCGAGCGGATTTACCGGCGGCGTATCGTCGGCGTGCCAGGTGAAATACCCGAGCATCCGTTCCGTCTTGTTGCCGGTGCCGATCGGCAGCGCGTTGAGCTTGGCCGACTGATCGAAGAGCACGACCATGCGCGTGCGTGCCATCACGTTTCCGCGGCGGCGCGCGTCGGCGTCGGGCTCATACTGCAAATAGCCGTCAACCGCCGCGGTGATCTCGATCGTCCGCGAATGAATTCCGAGTGCGTCGATGACGAGCTGCGCGTCGTCGAGACTCGCGCGGCTCGACGTCGCGTACGGCAAGCGAAAGGCAAAGACGTTCTCCGCTCCCAGCGCTCGGGCGCATAGATAGGCGGTGACCGCCGAATCGACGCCGCCCGAAAGGCCGACGACGGCTCTGCCGGTTGCGCGCCGCTCGATCATCTCGTCGCGAAGAAACGCTTCGAGCCACTGCGCTGCAACGGCGGGGTTGATCGGCGGCGGTGCGAGTGCAGCGGCGCGGTTTTCTTCAAGTACCGGCAGCATCGCGCACTCCTCGCGGCAGCGGCAGCTCGTCATCGAGCAGCAAATCGGGCAAGACCGCGCCCAGATCGCCGAGCAACGGTAGGCTGGCGCGCGCGAGGTCGATCTCGCGCAGATCCATGCGGGCGCGCACGATGCACGATTCGGTCGGGCCGGCCTGTACGACCACCTGCCCGCGCGGATCGATCACGCAGGACGAGCCCGTCATCCCCTTACCGCCCTCGAAGCCGGCGAGTCCGGCATAGACGAGATAGACGCCGTGCTCCGACGCGGTTGAAGTGAGAATGTTGCGCCAGTGCGTTATCGAGGTGAGCTCGCATTCACCCTCGACGCCGCGACCGGGGGCGGCGCTTGGCACGATGAGGATGCGCGCGCCCTTTACCGCGGCGATCGTCGGTACGATGGCATGCCAAACGTCTTCGCAGATCAGCAGGGCCGCGCGCCCGAACGGTGTGTCGAACGCCTGCATGCGGCGGCCGCGCGAGAGAAACCGCTCTTCGTCGAAAACACCGTACGTCGGCAAGAACAACTTGCGATGCACGTGAACGATGCGCTCGCTCTTGGCGCCGACCTCCAGGAAGATCGCACTGTTGTAATACGTGCCGCCGTCATTCTCGTAAAATCCGCTCGCCAAGCACACCGGCGCGCCGCCGGCGCCCGCGCGCCACGCGTCGGCCAGGTCGTGGGCGAATCGCCGCGCCGGCAGGGCCAGATCGTAGACCGCTCCTTCGAGAAAGTATCCGGTCAGCGCGCCTTCCGGCAGCACGACCACGTCGGCGCCGCTCTCGCCTGCGATCTGGGAGAACGCTTCGGTTGCAGAACGCAAGTTTTCCGCGTACTGTCCCTTGCGCGGCTTCGTCTGCAGGATCGCTACGTTGACGTACTTCGGAGGGCCGCTCAAGTTAGCCGGCGGTTCCACTGCTCACCTTGCGCGCCGCGGCGATTTTTACGGCACAGTCTTCAGCTGGGTATGTCCAAATCTCCGAGAGCGTCGGATGCAGGTGCGGTATCAGCATGAAGTCTTGTACGGTTGCGTGATAGTTCATGGCGACGATCACTTCGTGGATGAGCTCGGAGCCTTGCGGACCGATAACCGCGGCGCCGAGTATCGTCCCGCCCTCGGCGGAAGCCAGCATCTTCACGAAGCCCTTCGTCTTCCCCAGCGCCATGGCTTTTCCGTGCTCGGCAAACTCGTAACACCCACCGACGTACTCGATCCCGTCGTGGATCAGATCGCGCTCGGTCGCACCGACGATCGCGACCTGCGGATCGGAAAAGACCGTATGCGCGCTGACCAAACGGTAGTTCGCGTGCTCGCGCGTTCCCAGCACCGCATTGCGCGCGGCAACCTCGCCTTGGTAGATCGCCACGTGCACGAGCATGTATTGCCCGGTGACGTCGCCGATGGCGAAGATGTGGTCGTTGGTGGTGCGCATCGTCTCATCCACCGCGACGCCGCTGACCGGGTGCGCATCGACGCCGGCGTACTCTAAACCAAGGTGGGCGATGTCCGGGACGCGACCAAGCGCATAGAAGATGTCGTCGGCGACGATGTCGCCGTCAACCCCGTCGGCCAGCACGCATACCGCTTTCTTGCCGTCGCGTAGCGAAGCGCCGGTGAGCTTGGCACGGGTGATGACCTCGATCCCTTCCTGACGAAAGTACTCGGTCAGCGACGTACCGACGTCGTGATCCATCCCCGACAACAGGTGTTCGGCGCGGATGATGAAGGTCGTCTTTGCACCCATGCGAGCGAAATATTGACCCAGCTCGCAGGCCACGAAACCGCCGCCCAACACGATAAGCGAACGCGGAATCGTATCTCGCTCCAACGCCGCGTCGGAGTCGAAATAGCCGACCTCGGACAACGCTTCGATCGGCGGAGGAGAGACGACGCTGCCGGTTGCAACGACGAAGCGCTTTGCCTCGAGCACCACGTCGTCGCCGACCTGCAGCTCGGTGCGCGAAAGAAAGCGCGCCTTCCCTTCGTAGAGAGGATAGCGGTTGATGCCTTCGATGCGATAATCCGCCCACTCCCGGACGAGCGAGCGCTTCCGCTTGATGATGTACGGCGGATCGGTGGTTATGTGCCCCACGTGAACGCCCAGCTGCTTTGCGTCGGCGGCATCGTAGGCGGCATCGCTCGAGGCGAGCAAGGTCTTGCTGGGCATGCAGCCGCGCAGAATGCACAGGCCGCCGAGCGGGCCGTGATCCACCAGTGCGACCGTTGCGCCAAGATGGTGCGCGGTACGCGCTGCAGCGTAGCCGCCGGATCCGGCGCCGACGACGACGAGATCGTACGTGTAGCGCTTCATGACGATCCTATACGCTGCGCGCGCGGTTCCCTAATGGGCGTGCGCCGAGGCGATGGACTGACTCGATGAATCGCAGCGTACCGGAAGAGTGAACCAAGATCGAATGCGTCTTCGCATGATTTCCGTAGAATCGCACGCCGTGAACGAGGTCGCCATCGGTGATTCCGGTGGCACAGAAGGTAACGTCGTCGCTCTTCACCAGATCGGCGATCGTGAGCACGCGCTCCAGATCGCCGAATCCCATTGCGTGCGCCCGCTCCGCTTCTTCACTGTTGCGCGGCTCCAACCGCCCCATGAAGTTGCCGCCCAAACATTTGATCGCCGCTGCGGCCAACACGCCTTCCGGCGCGCCACCCGTTCCCATCGCTACGTGGATGCCGGTCGTGTCGATAGCCGTCGCGATGCACGAATCGACGTCGCCGTCCGAGATCAAACGAATGCGCGCTCCGGCTGCGCGGACGTCGTGAATCAATTCCTGATGCCGCGGCCGATCTAAGATCACGACGCAGACGTCGTTGATCGGTTTTTCCAAGGCGTTGGCTACCGCTTGCAGGTTCTCGCGCACCGGTGCATCGATGTGTACGTACGGCGCGGCCTTCTGACCGACCGCCAACTTCTTCATGTACGTATCGGGAGCGTGCAAAAGACCGCCACGTTCGGAGATAGCCATGACGGCGATCGAATTGGGCAGTCCGTTGGCAACCAGGTTCGTTCCCTCGACCGGATCGACGGCGATATCGACTTCCGGCCCGCCACGCCCGAGCTCTTCGCCGATAAACAACATCGGCGCCTCATCGCGTTCGCCTTCGCCGATTACGATGCGACCGGAGATCTCCATCGTGTTGAGCGTCTCGCGCATGCGCTCGACTGCGGCTCCGTCCGCGGCCTCGCGTTCGCCGCGACCCATCCAGCGGGAGGCGGCCAGCGCTGCACTCTCGGTCACCTTCACAAAATCGAGGGTGTGTACGGGGTGGGAAGCGACCCGCGACAAGGTTGTCATCGCCTACAGGCTACAAGGGAAGCGACGCTATTCCTTTAAGAAACAACGCCCGTGTCTGCCCAAGCTTCCGAAAGTCCTAGCGCGCGTGCGCGCACACTCCCGTTTAGCGATCTTCTTGCTGCCGGTTTGCTGCCGGCAGCACTGGTACTGCTTGCAGGTCTGACGCTCGGTTTCTTCGCTTGGTACATGCTCGTCGTTCCGCTGCAGTACCAGGCACTCACCGAAGCCGGATTCATATCGTGTCTGTTCGCCGGCGCCGCGGTCACGCTGTGGGCGTGGCAGTCGTACGGTCACTATTTTTCGCGGCGTACCGGCATCACCTACAGTCGCGCGCTGCTGTACGACGCGCTGACCTGGCTGTCGTTCTTACTGCTGTGGCTGACGTTCGTTCTTCCGGTTGCGTTCACGCGCGGCTCGGGCATCTTTGCGATCGCGCTCGTGCTATTCTGTTCTGCAAAGGTCGTGATCGCCGCGCGCTTCAACGTGACGGTGCGAGAGGTACTTCTCGACTTTCTCGCCACCCGCGTGGCGATATTGGTGATAGCCGAGCTGGCGGCCATCATCATCGGGCAACGCCCCGGCGAGCACTACAGCGAATCCACCCATACGTTGCTGGCCGTGTGGGGCCGTTGGGACGCGGTACACTACCTCAACATTGCGACGAGCGGATACCAAGGCTATGAGATGGCCTTCTTCCCGCTCTATCCGCTGCTGATCCGCATCTTGGGCGCGCTGGCGGGAAACCATCTGATCGCCGGTCTGGTCATCTCCAACGTTTCGTTCTTCTTCGGCTTGCTCTTCATGTACAAGCTGCTCGAATACGACTGGGATCGCTCGACCGCGCGCCACGGCATCTTTTACGCCTCGATCTTTCCCTCGGCCGTTTTCTTCTCGGCGGTCTACACCGAGTCGCTCTTCTTCATGCTCACGGTAGCGTCGTTCTATTACATGCGACGGCGGCGCTGGTGGATGGCCGGCGCGATCGGCTTCTTTGCCGCCCTCACCCGTGCCGAGGGCGTGATACTGCTGATTCCGTTTGCCATCGAGTGGTGGAGCGCGTACCGATTCGAGGCGCGGCGCGCTCTTTCCAAGCTGTGGGCCGGCGTGCTGATACCGCTGGGGCTGTTCGTCTACATGGCGTACCTGTGGGTGCTGCGCGGCGATCCGCTCTATTTCTCGCACGTGCAGGTGCACTGGAACCGCCACTTTGCCTGGCCTTGGGTTTCGGTGTTGGACTCGTTCGCCAAGATCGCGCATGCCACGACGCCGTTGGTGATCGCCAACGAAACGATCGAGATCGCTTTCACCGCGCTGATGATCGGCCTGCTGATCGTCGGATGGAAGATGCTGCGGCCGTCGTATATCGCCTATATGGCGCTGTCGATCCTGATCCCGATGTGCACGTCGAGCCTGATGTCGATGCCGCGCTTCGCTCTGGTGCTCTTCCCGATGTACGCGATCATGGCGCGCTTGGCCGAAGAGAAACCCTGGATCAACAACGCGATCGTCGCGTTCTCGCTGCCGCTATTAGGACTATTCACCGTGCTGTTTGCGGATTGGTATTGGGTCGCGTGAGCATGCTTTCGGCGATCGCGCAGCGCCGCGGTCTGCGACAGTTCGTGAAGTTCGGGATCGTCGGGCTCTCGGGTCTGCTGGTGAACCTGATCGTCTTCACGGTCCTGCAGCGCCTCGACCCCAACCATGCAGAGACATTGCATTACAATATCCTGTACACGATCGGCTTCTTGAGTGGCGGCGTTTCGAACTACTATCTCAATCGCATCTGGACGTTCCGCTCGACGGGGCACGCCGTCCGCGAGGGAGCACAGTTTCTCACCGTATCGACCATTGCGCTCTTGGTCGGCATCGGGTTGAACTTGCTCTTGCACCCGTATCTGGGCAACGGCCATCGGATGTGGCTCGTGGCGACGCTGGGCGGCGTACTCGTCAACTTCTTCTTGAATAAATATTGGACGTTCAAGCACCTGAACTAAGGGTCGGCGGTTTCCGCATCTCCTGGTTCGCGATCGGTACGGTCGCGATTTTGTTGCTGGCGGCCGCGCTGCGCTACAAGGGCATCCACAATCCGATGCTCGATCATCCGAACTGGCGGCAAGGCGATACCGCATCGATCGCTCGCAACTTCGCGCGGCTGCAGTACAACCCAATGTATCCCCAGACCAACTATAACGGTCCGCCGCCCAACTACGTCGAGCTGGAACTACAGATCGTTCCGTTTCTCGCAGCGACGCTCTACAAGGTCTTTGGGATCCACGAGATCTTCGGACGGCTCATTACGCTGGCGTTCAGCTTGGCGACCGTCGCCGTCTTAAGTTTGTTCGGCCGCTGGCTTTTCAGCAGCTGGCCGGCGGGGCTGGCGGCCGCGCTTGCCTATGCGATCATGCCCGGCTCGATCTACTACGGGCGCACGTTTACGCCGGACTGCGCGATGGCGTTCTTCCTCACCGCCGCACTCTACGCGGTCGCGCGCTTCTTGGTTGAGGACGAGACGCTGTCACCCCGCGCGCTGG